>NZ_SJOT01000013.1:0-59403 GCF_012027795.1 Megasphaera sp. SW808 | reverse complement strand
TAGTCTCTTGTCAAGGAAATTTTTCTGCAATTTTTACAAATCGTTGCAAAACAGGAAAAGGCGGCAGGAAAAGCCCTGCCGCCTCGCCTGATTTACACTTATTCAGCCATTTTATAAATCTTATATATATCGGCCGACGTCAGCTGCCCGAAGCAGCCTTCTTTGACCATATCCCGTTTCGTACACTTCTTCGCCATGTCCCAATACTGTTCTTCCGTCGGCTGGATGCCCAGCTCCGTCAGCGACGTCGGCATATCGATTTCTTTAAAGAAGGCTTCCATCTTAGCAATACCTTCCAAGGCCGCCGCTTCCTCATCTTCGCCCTGCACGCCGAAAACGAGACGAGCCAATTTAGCGAAGCGTCCTGTGTCTTTATGCAGGACGTACCGGGCCCAGCTAGGCCAGATAGCCGCCAGACCGGCGCCGTGAGCGACGTCGAACAGGCCGCTGACTTCCATTTCGATGTGGTGCGTTCCCCAGTCGCCGCGGCCGTTGCCGCCGTCGAACAAGCCGTTATGGGCCAGGCTGCCGGCCCACATGATTTCAAAGTTGGCGTTGTAGTCCTTCGGGTTTTCTTTTACGATACGCGCGTTTTTGATGACGTTGCGGATGAGGGCCGCCGCCATGGAGTCGGTCAGGTCGTCTTCCGCATTCGGGTTGAAGAACCGTTCCAGCACGTGCATGATCATGTCGACGTTGCCGCAGGCCATCTGATACGGCGGCAGCGTGTACAGCAGCTCCGGATTCATGATGGCGAAGATCGGGCGAAGGATGTCGTTTTGATAGCCAATCTTATACCAGCCCTTTTCATTCGTAATGACCGAGGCCCAGCTCGTTTCGCTGCCGGCTGCGGCGATGGTCAGAATGCAGCCCAGGGGCACAACCCGTTCCGGGACGGCGCGGCGCAGATAAAAATCCCATACGTCGCCGTCGTAGTAATAGCCCATGCCGACGGCTTTGGCTTCATCGATAACGCTGCCGCCGCCGACGGCCAGGATGAAATCAATCTCTTCCTTCTTCGCCAGTGCAATAGCTTCGTGCGTATGCGAAAGGAGCGGATTCGGATGCACGCCGCCGAAGGCGACATAGGATACGCCAGCATCTGTCAGGGCCTGTTCCACCCGGTCGAGCAGGCCGGAACGCTTGACGCTGCCGCCGCCGTACAGAACCAGCACCTTTGTCGCGCCGTAGCTCTTCACGATATCTCCGACTCGCTGTTCTTCGTCTCGGCCAAAAAAGACCTTCGTCGGCGTATAGTAGGTAAAATTATTCATAGTCATCCCTCCATATCTAATTCTGCGTTGTGATGATACCTTCATTATATAAGGTCATCCCGTTCTGTGCAATCAAAACAGGTGGGGCAATCTGCACGCATACGATACGACCTTGCGCACCATATGCAAAAAAAGAGACTCCGCAGAGCCTCTTTTCAGCAGATATTATGCGTCGAACAACGTATCCTGCGAATCTTCTTCGCCTTCTACGGTGATCGTATCTAACGCAGCGACTTTATCGTCGCCTTCCAGTTTTTGAATCTTGACGCCCGACGTGTTGCGTCCCTTCTTGATGCCGATGCTTTCGATATCCGTGCGGATGACAATGCCGTTCGACGTAATGAGCATGAGCTCCTGATTTTCGTGGACGACTTCTACGCCGACAATTGCGCCGGTCTTCGGCGTAATCTTGAAATTCTTCACGCCTTTGCCGCCGCGCAGCTGGATCTTATAGGCGTCCATATTATTCCGCTTGCCGAAGCCTTCTTCGCTCACCGTCAGAACCTGGCAGTCCGGTTCGAGCACGTCGGCGCCGATGACGCTGTCCCCTTCGGCCAGGGAAATGCCGCGGACGCCGCGGGTATTGCGGCCCATAGGACGGACGTCGTTTTCATTAAAGCAGATCGCCATGCCCAGCTTCGTCGCCAGAATAATGCGCTGATCGCCCTTTGTCAGGCGCACCTTCGCCAAGTGGTCGCCTTCCATGAGGGAAATGGCGATGAGGCCGTGGCGGCGAACGTTTTTAAATTCCTTCAGCTCCGTCTTCTTGACCAGCCCCTTTTCCGTCGCCATGAACAGGTTCATGGACGGGTCTACCTGGTCCAGGTCGATCAGGGCGTTTACCTTTTCCCCGCTGGCCATCTGCGGCAGGATGTTGATCGCGGCGATACCCTTGGAGTTGCGGCTGTTCGCTTCAGGGATTTCGTAGGCCTTCAGGCGGTATACGCGGCCAAAGTTCGTAAAGAACAAGACCGTGTTAAGCGACGACGTATACAGCAGATGGTTGACGGCGTCTTCATCTTTCGTGCTCATGCCCTTGATGCCCCGGCCGCCCTTATTCTGCGTATGGTATACGTTGGCGTTGATGCGCTTTACGTAGCCCCGGCGCGTCAGGGTAATGACCATCCGTTCGTTCGGAATCATGTCTTCGATAGCGAAATCAGACGAGTCGGCTACGATTTCCGTCCGCCGTTCGTCGGCAAATTTCTTCTTCGCGTCGAGCAGTTCCGCCTTGACGATTTCCATAATCTTGTGGTCGTCGGCCAAGACGTCGCGCAAGTAGGCAATCCGGTCCTGCACTTCCTTGTATTCCTGTTCTATTTTTTCTCGTTCCAAGCCGGTCAGGCGGCGCAGGCGCATGTCGAGAATCGCCGTCGACTGCTTGTCGCTGAGGCCGAATTTGCTCATCAAGGCCTGTTTGGCAATTTCATCGGTCTGAGATTCGCGAATCGTCCGGATGACTTCGTCGATGTGGTCCAGCGCAATGAGCAGGCCTTCCAAAATATGGGCCCGGGCCAGCGCCTTTTCCAGTTCAAATTTGCAGCGCCGTGTAATGACGACCTTCTGGTGTTCCAAATAGTAATGGAGGACTTCCTTCAAGGTCAAGATGCGGGGGTGGCCGTCAACGAGGGCCAGCATGATAACGCCGAAGGTTTCCTGAAGCTGCGTATGCTTATACAGCTTGTTCAGGACAATATCCGGGTTGGCGTCAGCCCGCAGCTCGATGACGATGCGCAGCCCCTTGCGGTCCGATTCGTCCCGCAGGGCCGTAATGCCGTCGATTTCCTTGTTGCGCGACAAGTTGGCAATCGATTCGATAACCCGGGCCTTGTTGACCTGATAGGGAATTTCCGTGACGACAATGCGGTTTTTGCCCTTCGCCATGGGCTCGATGGACGCGCAGGAACGCATCTTGATGCTGCCGCGGCCCGTAGAGTAGGCTTTTAAAATGCCGTCGTGTCCCATGATTTTCGCACCCGTCGGGAAGTCGGGTCCTTTGATCTTGGTCATAAGCTCGTCCAGGCTCGCTTCGGGATTGTCGATGAGCATGACGCAGCCGTCGATGACTTCGCCTAAGTTATGGGGCGGAATGTTGGTCGCCATGCCGACGGCGATGCCGGCAGAGCCGTTGACCAGCAGATTGGGAATCTTAGACGGCAGCACGACCGGTTCCTGGAGAGACCCGTCGTAGTTAGGCATAAAATCAACCGTATCCTTGTCGATATCTTCCAACATTTCGCCGGTGATCTTAGCCATACGCACTTCTGTATAACGCATGGCAGCCGCGGAGTCGCCGTCGACAGAGCCGAAGTTTCCGTGACCGTCAACAAGAGGATAGCGCGTGGAGAAATCCTGGGCCAGGCGGACTGTCGCATCATATACGGAACTGTCACCATGGGGATGATACTTACCTAAAACTTCCCCGACGATACGCGCTGACTTTTTGTACGGCTTGTTCGGCGTCATGCCCGCTTCATGCATGGCGTACAAAATACGGCGGTGAACAGGCTTGAGCCCGTCCCGTACATCAGGCAATGCGCGCGTAATGATAACGCTCATGGCATAGTCGATGTACGACGTCTGCATTTCGCTTTCCAGACAAACCGGTAATACTTTATCAGATTGTTGTTCGTCCACAATGTCACCTCAAATATAATGTAATAATATAAATACTGGGACGTCCTGCATATATCGTTATAGATATATATTTAGGATATCTGTTCTATTATACCAAAAAATCAGCAAAATAGATAGCTCCGCCGAAAAACAGCCCTTCATCCGCCTTGACGCGCCTTTTATAAAGGATGTAGAATAGAGAAAAAGTATTCTTTAGGGAGAATCCATCATGACAACTTCGCCTATTATACCCGATGATCCGGCAAAGGAAATCGGAAAAATTTTAAAACGCATCCGCTTTGACCGCGACTTGACGCTGGATAATGTCGCCGCCATGACCGGCGTGAGCAAAACCATGCTGGGACAAATAGAACGGGGCGTATCCGTGCCGACGATTTCCGTATTATGGAAAATCGCCAAGGGCCTGCAAATTTCCTTGTCTACCTTGCTGAACGAACCGCCGCAGCAATACCAGGCCGTCGATATCCTGAAGGATCTGCAGCCCATTTACGACGAAAACAATAACATGATATTGTACAATATCTTTCCCTTCAATCCCCTCAGCGGCTTTGAATATTTCTACATCATCCTTCAGCCCGGCACGAAGCATCATTCTGATGCCCACCGCAACATTGCCGAAGAATACGTCATCGTCACGGAAGGCACGCTGACCCTGCAGGTCGAACAGCAGACCTTTACGCTGACAGCGCCGGCTAAGATTAATTTCCGGGCCAACGCGGACCACTACTATATCAACAATACAGATAAGCCGGTTATTTTCCAGAATATCATGAAATATTAACGCCGATCGCGTCATCAAACCACGACAAAAAACCTCTCCGCCTCATATCCTATGGATATGAAAGCAGAGAGGTTCTTTTTTTATTTAAAGGATACGGCGCGGACGCCTTCCTTCTCGATGATATCAGTTAAATGCTGCAGCTCCTCCTGGGAGGGAGTTCGAAATTCGCCCTCGTCATAGGGCATTCCCAGTTGTACGTATTTATCCACACCGTATGGATGATAGGGCAGCAGCTCTATCTGCGGGTCGCAGAGGTGAGCCTTGACAAACTGCGCCGTACGCCTGATGTTGTCGTCATCGCCATTGACGCCCATAATCGTCGGAATGCGGACGACGATGCCGCTGCGCTGCCCGCCAAGAGCGGCGATATTGCGCAGGATGCGGTCGTTGTCGACGCCGGTAAAGGCGATGTGCTTTTCCCTATCCATATGCTTGATGTCCAGAAACAGCAAGTCGATTTTATCCAACGTAGGCTGCAAAGCCTCCAAGTCGAAATACGCGCTCGTCTCGATGGCCTGATCCAGCCCCATGTCGTACACGGCGTCGACGAGCTCCGCCAGAAATTCCGCCTGCATGGTACATTCTCCGCCGGAATAGGTGACGCCGCCGCCGGAATTGCGGAAAAACCGCAGCTGCGTTTCCAATTTAGCTGTAATCTCATCGACAGTATACTCTGTAACGGTATTCTTACGGGCCTTTTCCAGGCAAGCATCGACGCAGGCACCGCATCCCGTACAGCGTTCCCTGGCCTGGGGCGACTGAAAATCGAAGCTGATGCCTTCGGGGCATACGGCTTCGCAGCGGCGGCAGCCAATGCACCGCGACGCGACGTACAGGATTTGATTTTTCGGCGTATATCCTTCGGGATTTGCGCACCACCGGCAGCGCAGGGGGCATCCGGCGAAAAAGATCGTCGTCCGGATGCCGTCGCCGTCGTTGACGGAATAATTCTGCAGCTGTAAAATGCGGCCCTTAGAAGCCATCGTGAACGCTCCGGCGAATGATGGAGTCCTGCAGCGTCTTGGAAAGGTGGACGAACTGCGTGCTGTATCCGGCTACGCGGACCAGGAGGTCTTTGTAATCTTCAGGATGCTTCTGCGCTTCGATGAGCGTTTCCGTAGACAAGGTGTTGAACTGTACGTGGAACGCGCCCATATCGAAGAAGGTCTGTACCATAGCGGCCAGATTGCTTCTGCCCCGTTTCGTCTTGACCAGGTCGTGGCTTAAGCGCATGTTGAGCAGCGTGCCGCCGGAATGAACGTCCTGGTTCATCTTCGCGCAGGAATTCATCGCGGCCAGAGGCGTAGACGTATCGGTACCGGCGACAGGCGAAACGCCTTCGGAAATCGGTTCGCCGGCCTTGCGTCCGCATGCCGTCGCGCCGATAACCCGGCCCGTCGGAATGAAATTGGAAATGCCCATAAAGGCGCTCGTAAAGGGATTCCCGTAAATATCCGTGTATTTATGGGTTTCTTCATAGAAGTGGTTGGAAATGCGCTGGGCAATGTCGTCGACAAAGTCGTCGTCGTTGCCGTACTTCGGCGCGTTCTGAGCCTGTTTGCGCAATTCTTCGTAGCCTTCCCAGTTCTTGTCCATGGCGTCGAGGATTTCGTCCATCGTGCAGACCTTATCTTCGAATACGAGCTTCTTAATTGCCGCCAGGCTGTTGGCCGATTCGGCCAGGCCGATGCCGGTCAGCACGGGGCCGACGTTGTATTTCGCACCGCCGTCGACGAGGTCCTTGCCCTTTTCCAGGCAGTCTTCAAACAACGCCGAGAAATACGGACGAGGGATCATGTCCTTCTGCAGGCGCTGGGCGATGAGCGTGCCCGTAACGGAAATGTCGATGAGGTTGTCAAACTGTTCCATGAAAGCTTTTTCTACGTCTTCGTACGAAGCGAACTTTCTGTCCTGATAGATAGGCAGGCCCATTTGCTTGCCCGTCATGCGGCTCTTGCCGCCGTTCGTCGCGTATTCGAAAGCGCCGCTGAAGTTGACGTTTACCGTGCTCGTCCATTCGAAGGTCTTGCGGAAATGGGGCACGACGCAGCCGCAGTTATTCCAGTCGCGGGCGTCTTCCGTATCGTAGCCGAGGTTTTTCAGCATCTGGTATCCCGTCTTATCGCTGTGAATGGCCGGGAAGCCCGTGCCCAGGGCGACGAGGTCCATGACGGCGTCAACGAATTCTTTCGGGCTGTTCTGGGAAATGCGGACGGATAAGCCCGGCTGATGGGTCTTCACTTCGGCCGTCGCCTTCAGCGCCAGGTAGCTCAGCTCGTTCGTCGCGTCCTTGCCATAGCGGTCGCTGCCGCCGACGGTCAGGTTCTGGAACTGGTTATAGCCGGCGAAGAAGTCCGCCGTATTGGCCGAAATCGTCCAGACCCATTCGGACAGCTTGAGCCAGTAGCATTCGATGAGCTCTAAAATGCCGTCGTCGTCATGGAGCTTATTGTCGATATCGTAGCGGTAATACGGATACATGTACTGGTCGAAGCGGCCCGGGTTGAGGGACAAGGGATTTTCCATCAAGATGCCGCCGAGCTGATAGAACCAGATCATCTGCAGTGCTTCCTGGAAGGTCTGAGGCGGGAATTCGGGAACGCGGCGGCAAATCGCGGCAATCTGCTGCAATTCGCTCTTGCGCACGGCGTCCGTTTCAGCCGCAGCCATTTCTTCCGCCTTGTCGGCATAGCGATGAGCTAAGGCAATCATGCCTTCGCCGCACAAAATGACGGAGCGGTAGAAATCATATTTTTTCAGCGCATCGGGCTGGGAAAGCTTAAGCTGAGCCATTTTTTCCCGGCACGTATCGATAATGCCGCGGAAGCCTTTCTTAAACAAGACGTCCTGATAGTCCGGCGTAATTTCGCCTACGGACTGACGCCATTTGGAATCGATATCGATAATGCCCGTATCGACGGCGACCTTCGCCGTTTCCGCCGGAATCTGGGCCAAGAAGGCTTCTTCCAGCGATTTGCCCTTCCAATAGGGGAAAATATTCTGGCGAACGAAGGCACGCTGTTCGTCCGTCATTTCATAGGGATCCTGCACGCGGTCGGAGAAATGGTCCATTTCCCGATCTACCCAGGTCCAGGAAAATTCAGGCGTCAGGATACCGCATTTGCGGAATTCGCCGACGGCGCCGACGATGAGTTCGCCGGGGAAAATCGTAACGACGAGTTGTTCGCACACGTCTTTAAACGCCTGGGCGCGGCGAATCGGTTCCGTCTGGCCTTCCGTTTTTTTATACGACTCGGTCCAGATTCTGGCCCGGTCATAGGAAATAGCCGGTTTGTTATTTACATACTCGTTTTTTGCTTTTTGAATTCGTTCCGTAAGCATAGGATGTGCCTCCTCTTTGAAGTACAAAGCATTTTGTGCGTTATAACGTCTTTCATGACTTCAATGTATCACATTAATGCTCCATTGTCAATAGAAAAAAACAGCTCCTTTGCGCATATAATCGGGCCCGACGACACAAGCTTCGTCTTAGCAAAATATCTCCGTTCAACCGCGATAAAAGGGCCGCCCCGCCGCTGGCGAGACAGCCCTTCATCGTCCGATCCCGACGGAAGGAGCGCCGTCGTCAGGACAGGTTATCCATTGTATTCCTTATATAATTCGTTCAGGATGTGCCGTCTCGTCACGAGACCTACGAGCCGGTTGTTGTCGATGACCGGAATCAGCTTGAGATGCTCCGATACCATGATGCCGGCGATCTGTTCGACCGTCGCCTTCGGCGAAGCGACGACGACGTCCGTCGTCATGAGCTCCTTCGCGTTGCAGGCCATCTTCTTCTGATAGCCCTTTTCATACTCGTTCATGCCGTTGTAATAGACGTTTTCTCCCAGCAAACTGGAATAATGGGCCATATGGGGCTTAACTTTTTTATACACCAGGTCTGCTTCCGTCACGATGCCCGCCAGAGCGCCGTCGTCCCGTACAATGGGAATGACGGCTACGTTATGCTCTACCATCATGTCGATGAGGTCAAAGACAGACGTGTCCGGAGCGGCCGTGACAAAGCTTTTTTCCATAATATCGGCAACAGTACGTTTTTCCATCGAAAACCTCCCCCTCTCAGCGTACTTGTCTGGAATAGGTCGTATGCAGCAGCTTGTGGGCTTTTTCACCCAGCGGCTCGCCCAGCCAGTTCTGATACAGCGCCTGAATCTGCGGATTGTCGTGAGATTTGCGGAGACGGCTGGCGTCGTCGATGCGATACAGCGCTTCCATTCTCTTCTTTTTGATGGCCATGCTCGTCGGCACGGGCTGGCCGCCGCCGCCGATGCAGCCGCCGGGACAGGCCATGATTTCAATGAAATCATATTCGGCGTTGCCGGCCCGGATGCGGTCCATGATCTGCTGCGCCGCTCCCAGGGAATTGCAGACGGCAATGCGGACCTTATGACCGGCTACGTATACTGTCGCTTCTTTCGTCTGATACAAGCCGCGGACGGCCGTATATTCGATGTCCTTCAGTTCTTCGCCGGCTACGATATCGGCGACGGTGCGCAAGGCCGCTTCCATGACGCCGCCGCTCGTCCCGAAGATGACGCCGGCGCTGGAGCCGAGGCCGACCAAGGGATCGTCGAAGTCGCTGTCCGGCAGGGACTCAAAGCTGAGCCCGTCTTCACGGAGCATACGGCCCAGTTCGCGCGTCGTAATGGAAATATCGACGTCCTGATAGCCCGACGCGCGCAGCTGCGGCCGCAGGCATTCGGCCTTCTTTGCTGTGCAGGGCATGATGGACACGCTGACGATATTCGCCGGATCGACGCCGGCCTTTTCGGCCCAATAGGTCTTGATGATGGAGCCGAACATGCCCTGCGGCGATTTCGCCGTCGACAGATGATCCAGCAAATCGGGATATTTCAATTCGCACATGTTGACCCAGCCGGGGCTGCACGACGTAATCATCGGCAGGATGCCGCCGTTCTGCACCCGCTGCAGGAACTCATGGCCTTCTTCCATAATCGTGAGGTCGGCGCTGAAGTCCGTATCGAATACGCGGTCAAATCCCAGGCTCTTCAGGGCCGATACCATCTTGCCCGTTACGATACTGCCCGGTTCCATGCCCAGCTCTTCGCCGAGAGATACGCGGACAGCCGGCGCGATTTGGCATACGACGACCTTGTCGGTATCGTGGATGGCGTCCCATACGCGTTCCGTATCGTCCTTTTCGCGAATCGCCGCCGTCGGGCACACACTGGCGCACTGGCCGCAGTAGGTGCAGGCTACGTTGGACAAATCCTGCTCGAAGGCCGTCGAGACCATGGAGTCAAAGCCGCGGCGGGCGTAGCTGTATACGTTCATCTTCTGTACGTCGCGGCACATGCGGATGCAGCGGCCGCAGAGGATACATTTATCCTGATCGCGGACGAGACAGGGATTGGAATCGTCTATCGTATGGGCTTTCATTTCCCCGCCGTCGAAGCGCCGCGTGCGGACGCCCAGGTCGGCGGCCATCTTCTGAAGCTCGCAGTCGCCGTTCTTCTGGCAGGACAGACAGTCCTGAGGATGATTTGCCAGCAGGAGCTCCATGACCATACGGCGGGCCGCCCGCACCTTGCTCGTATTCGTCTTGACGACCATGCCTTCGGCTACGGGATAACAGCAGCTGGCGACCAGTCCTTTGGCGCCGCTGACTTCGCAGATGCAGAGACGGCACGCGCCTTCAGGCTTTAAATCAGGATGATAACACAAAGTAGGAATATATATACCGGACATCCGCGCCGCTTCCAAAATAGTAATTCCTTTGGGAACCGTGACGGTCATGCCGTTTATCGTTAAAGTAATCGATTCCATAACACACTCTCCTTACGCCTTTTTAACAGCCTTGAACGGACATTTACTCATGCAGACTCCGCATTTGATGCAGCGCTGCGGGTCGATAACGTGCTTTTCCTTCGGCTGGCCCGAAATCGCGTGGACCGGACAGTTGCGGGCGCACAAGCCGCAGCCCTTGCATTCGTCAGAAATGACGTAGTGCAGCAGGTCGGCACAGACGCCGGCAGGACATTCCTTGTTTTCAATATGGGCCTTGTATTCGTCGCCGAAGTAGTGAATAGTGCTCAGTACGGGATTGGGAGCCGTCTGGCCCAGGCCGCAAAGAGCAGACAATTTAATATTATTGGCCAAATCCTGGAGGAGATCGAAATCGCGGCGCGTCCCCTGGCCCTTTGTAATGCGGACGAGGATTTCCAGCATGCGCTTCGTCCCTTCGCGGCAGGGAGCGCATTTGCCGCACGATTCGGCCTGCGTAAAGGTTACGAAGAATTTCGCCACGTCGACCATACAGGTCGCTTCATCCATGACGACCAAGCCGCCGGACCCCATCATTGCACCGATGCCGGACAAGGAATCAAAGTCGACAGGCGTATCAAGCATGGCTTCAGGCAGACAGCCGCCGGAGGGGCCGCCGATCTGCACGGCTTTAAAGGCCTTGCCATGAGGAATGCCGCCGCCGATTTCAAAGATGATTTCCCGCATCGTAATGCCCATGGGCACTTCGGCCAGGCCCGTGTTGTTGATTTTGCCGGTCAGGGCGAAGACCTTCGTCCCAGGAGACGTCTTCGTGCCGATGGAGTTGAACCACGACGCGCCGTTGCGGATAATCGAAGCGACGTTGGCCCACGTTTCGACGTTGTTGTTGTTCGTCGGCTTGCCCCATAGGCCGCTGTTGGCCGGGAAAGGCGGACGGGGACTCGGCGTGCCGCGGCGGCCTTCAATGGAAGCGATGAGAGCCGTTTCTTCGCCGCAGACAAAGGCGCCGGCGCCTTTCTTGATGTGAATCTTAAAATTAAAGCCGCTTCCTAAGATATTATTGCCGAGCAGGCCGATTTCTTCTGCCTGCTTGATCGCGACTTCCAATCGGTGAATAGCCAAGGGATATTCAGCGCGGCAGTAGATATACGCTTCGTCGGCGCCGATAGCGTAGCCGCCGATGCACATACCTTCCAATACAGAGTGGGGGTCGCCTTCAAGAACGCTGCGGTCCATGAACGCACCCGGGTCGCCTTCGTCGGCGTTGCAGATGATGTATTTCTTATCGCCCGGCGCGTTGCGGCAGAACTGCCATTTTTTCCCCGTAGGGAAGCCTGCGCCGCCGCGGCCGCGCAGGCCTGAGGCAACAACTTCGTCGATGACGGCCTGCGGTTCCATGGTCAGCGCTTTCGCCAGGCCCTGATAGCCGTCCATGGCGATGTATTCGTTGATGTTTTCCGGATCTACGAGACCGCACCGTGCCAGGACGCGCCGTACCTGCTTCTTGTAAAAGGGAACTTCGTCGTTTGTCTCAACGCGCGTTTCCGTCACGGGGTCCATGTACAGCAGCGATTCTACGACTTCGCCCTTCATGATATGCTGTTCTACAATGTCTTTGGCGTCGCCGGCCTTTACGTGGACATAAAAGGTATTTTCCGGATATATCGTCACGATAGGGCCGTTTTCGCAGAAGCCGTGACAGCCCGTCTGAATCAGCTTAACCGCCGCCGACAAGCCGTTGTCTTCCAAAGCCTTCTGAAAGGCCTCCTGCAACTTTACGGAATTGGAAGCCACGCAGGCCGTACCGCCGCAGACCAGGATGTGCTTCTGCACGCCGGGACGAGTCCGGTCGACAGGCGTTACGGGAACGTTCTTTTCCGGCATCCGTATTTTCATATAGTCTTTCAGGGATTCGCGCAATGCGTTTAATTCTGTTATGGATTTCATTCCTGTATACTCCCTTCACGGTAAAATGAATCGATCTTATTCGTAGCTGGCCAAAATACGGGATATATCGTCGCTCGTCAGCCGGCCGTACGTTTCGCCGTTGATCTGCATGACCGGAGACATGCCGCAGGCGCCCAGGCAGGCGATAGTTTCCAGCGTAAACTTCTGATCGTCCGTCGTGTTGCCGGCTTTGATGCCCAGCTGCTTTTCCAGCTCGGCCAGAATGTGCTTGCCGCCGCGGACGTGGCAGGCCGTCCCCTGACAGCAGCAGATGATATTGCGTCCCCGCGGGTTCAAATGGAACTGGGAATAAAAGGTTACGACGCCGTACACGTCGGCAATCGGCACGTGAAGCCGTTCGGCAATGTACACCAGCGACGGCCGGGGCAAATAATTAAATAAATCCTGCACGTCCTGCAGGACGGCGATCAGCGAGCCTTCCTGCCCTTCATACTTCCTCATGATTTCATCAATTTTATCTTTTTTCTGTTCAAACGCTTCTTGTACGCTATTCGATGTCATCATATCCGCCTCCCATATTATGCAATTTTCTCATTTTCCCATTGCATTTCGATAATGATACTATACAACTTTTTTATCAAAATGTAAACATTTAAGTATAATATGCTTTCTATTTAATTATTTGTGAATCTTTTAACTTTATTAAACGTTTTTGTAATAATTTTCGTCAACTATAAAAAACAGGGATGCAAATAGAGTACGGTCTCCATCTGCATCCCTGAGTCTGCGCCCAAAAGGCTGTATATGTAATTGTCAAACTAGCTGCTGCATCCGCTTGTATACGGGAAGCTTCCGCAAGTGAGCGAGCGTAAAAGAGGCCGTTACGCCGATGAGAATCCCCGTGCCGACGCCGGCAACGGAAAGCACCGGCAAATACAGCATGATTTTGATATTTTCCACGACCAACGAAGCGACGATGACTTGTCCCAGATTATGAAACACGCCGCCGGCTGCGCTGACGCCGATCAAGCTGAACCGTCCCGCCCGTTTCAGCGCAATCATGCTCACCAGACTAAAGGCCGCGCCGGCCGCGCTGTACAAAAAGGCGTTGATGCCGCCGCCGAAGGCCGTCGATAAGGCGACGCGCAGCAGCAAAATCAGGCAGGCGTCCCGCTTTTTCGGCAGGGCGTACAAGGCGATGACCGTAATGAGATTGGCAAGGCCCAGCTTAGCGCCCGGCGCAATGAACGGCACGGGCAGCATGCCCTCGACGATATATAAGACGAGGGACTGGGCGACAAACAGGCTCAATATGATGATGCGAAAGGTTTTGTTCATGTGACACCTCTACCGGGCGGGAATAACATCGGGCTCGCCGCCATGGGACGAGCGCACTTCTACGAGGACTTTGTGAGGCAGACAGACCGTCGTCGCACCGGGCTGGGAAATAAAGCCTTCTCCAATGCAGATTTTATCGGGGCAGTCCGCCTCGACGATGCCGATTTCCTGATCTCTCACGACGACCGTATTATAGCCCGATTCGGTACGGACCGTAAACGTATCCGTGCCGCGATGCTCTGACAGCGGTACGGTTTTATATTCTGTTCCATCGACCTGTATGACGGCGTACGTCCCGCCCTTGTCTGCCGAATTGCCGCCGAGCAGGAATACTCCCTCGGGAATGAAGGAAGCCGCCAGCAGCGCCGCTATGAGGATAATATCCCATTTTTTTATCATGACACGACTCCTATCCGCCGAAAGACAGCCATTCCTGCCTCATCGGCGCGGTGCAGCACCGGTAATCAACGTATTCTAATTATAGCAAATTTTAGTATAATAGGGAAAAGAAATACTATCTGAAAAAGGAGCCCTCGCCATGAAATACAAGATATGCCTCGCCGTCTTAGCATCCATCCTCGCCCTCGCCGCCTCGGGGTGCAGCTCATCCCAAGACGAAGGGCAGCCAAACATGCCCCAGCAACAGCAGTCCGAGATGAAAACCGCGCCGCCTATCAGCGCTGAATCAGAACGATTTTGCCAGGAAGGACTGGCCGCCTACAGCCGGTTCGAATACGACGCGGCCATCGCCGCCTACGACAAGGCCATACAGACCGACGGCCGCAATTACCAGGCCTTATCGGGAAAGGGCGTCGCTTTAGCCATGCGCGGCAACGAGACGGGGAGCCGTCAGGATGTCGCCGACGGCATCGCGTCCATTCAAAAGGCTTTGGCCCTGCAGCCCGATTACGTCCCGGCCTTTTACGACCTGGCCCTAGCGTATAAAATCGACGGCCAGTACGACAAATCCATATCCTATTTTCAAAAGGTATTGACAGCTGACCCGAACAATACGTGGAGCTATTACGGCATAGCGACCATATACGGCGATAAGGGCGACGCCAAAAACGCCGTAGTTTATTTGAAAAAGGCCGCCGCACTGGACAAAGAAAACGTCTTGGAAGCGGCCCGCACGCAATCCCACTTTGACTCCATCCGCAATGACGCGGAGTTCCGCGCCCTCGTATCGCCGTAAGTCCTCGCGCCGGGCCAGACGTAATACAAGCCCCATATCATTTCATAAAAAAACGCTGCGCGCCCGTAGTTCAGGCAGCAGCGTTTTTCCGTTCTTATACAGGTTACATGTCTTCTTCGGCAATTTCGCAGAGGATGTGGCCGATCATGATGTGCATTTCCTGGGCCCGGGCCGTCGTCTTTGCCGGGACAGCCAGGATGACGTCGCACAGCTCCTTCATCTTGCCGCCGCCGATAGCCGTCATGCCGATGACCTTCATGCCTTTGGCCCGCGCTTCGGCAATGGCCGCCAGGACGTTGCCGCTGTTGCCGGACGTCGAAATGCCGACGAGGACGTCGCCTTCGTTCCCCAAGGCCTGGACCTGGCGGCTGAATACGGTTTCATAGCCGTAATCGTTGGCCACGGCCGTCAGGACGGACGTATCGACGGTCAGGGCAATCGCCGGAAAGGCCCGCCGTTCCTTCTGGAATCGGCCGACGATTTCCGCCGCCAAGTGCTGTGAATCTGCGGCGCTGCCGCCGTTGCCGCAGAACAAAATTTTATGTCCCGTCTGCAAGGCCGTCTTGATTATATCGCCGGCTTCGGCAATGGACGGAGCTAAGGCCTTTGTCGCCTGAAATACGGCTTCATGTTCCGCCATGCGTTCTTCAATGATATTCATAGTAATAGCGCCTCCTCATCAGACATTGGAATTATCGTCTACTACGCGGATTTCCCCGATGTGCGGATGGATGACCATGCCATAGACAGCGATATCCTTCGGCAAATAGGGGTTGCTGCGCAGCCGCCGTACCGTTTCCTTTACGGACGTATCGACGTCGCCGATCGGGTCGGCCCATTTCTGCAGCTTCGGCCGCACGGCTTCGATGACGGCGCTTTCGATGCCGGCTTCGGCCATTTTCCGGCTCAGGCTGTCCGACGTCGTGTTGAGCATGCCGCAGTCGTCGTGGCCCATGACGACGATATCGTGGACGTGAAGCTCGTACACGGCTACCATCAGGCTGCCGATTACGCTGTCAAAGTCGTCGAAGGCCGTGTTGCCGGCGACCTTGATGATCTTCGCTTCGCCGCGGCGCAGCCCCATGGCCGGCTCGAGAAAGTCGAGAAGACGCGTATCCATGCAGGTCAGGACGGCCAGATTGCGGTTCGGGTATTTGCTGACTTCGTCCAAACCGCCCTGGGCCAGGGCTTCCTTGACAAAGGCTTCGTTCGCCGTCGTAATTTGCTGTATCAATGCTGACATGATCTGTTCCTCCTATGGCCGCGCGGCTCTGGCGAGCTGCTTAGCCTTAACCTATTCATCTATTTGTTTCTATTCATTTCGTCTGCTCCGAACGCCTTCCTATCGCCGCATTTCACGACGCCGATACCAAAAGACTGTCCGGACTGGCTCCTACATAAAAAAATGGTGCGCCCAAGATGACTCGAACATCCGACACGCAGTTTAGGAAACTGCTGCTCTATCCAACTGAGCTATGGGCGCACAATAATACTATACGCTATGTATGATAGCATGAATCTATAAAAAAATAAAGTGGAGATTAAACAATGACCGGCTCCTTGCACACAAAAAACGCCGCCTCGGCATCGAAAAGCGCAGAGGCGGCGTGATGTACAGCTGTTAATTCGAAGCTAATTTCCGGCCGTCCTGACGATGGAGGAACGTTTCTCCCGCAATTCCCGGCTTCGTCATTTCTTGCGGCGAAAGAATGACGTCGAGCTGTTCTTTCGTCAAGGTGCCGTGAGCCAAAATGATGTCCCGGACGGGCCGTCCCGTGCTGTACGCTTCTTTAGCCAGCATTGCAGCTTCTTCGTAACCGATATGCGGCAGCAGCGCCGTAATCACGCCTACGCTGCGGTCCACCCAATGCCGGCAGCCGTCCGTATTCGCCTGCAAGTCCTTCAGAAGGTAATCTACAAAGGTCTGTACAGCATTCGTCAAATAGTCCATAGAATGAAAGAGATTAAAAGCCATGACCGGCTCCATGACGTTCAATTCAAACTGGCCGTTTTCAACGCCGAGCGTAATCGCCATATCGTTGCCAATAACCTGATAGCAGGTCTGATCCAGCACTTCGGCGATAACGGGATTCACCTTGCCCGGCATAATAGACGACCCGGGCTGACGGGGCGGCACGTTCAATTCATGAAGGCCGCATCTCGGTCCGGACGCCATAAGGCGTATGTCGTTTGCCATTTTAATCAGTACCAGCGCCGCCGATTTCATGCTTCCCGATACGTCGGCAAATACATCCGTATTATTCGTGGCATCGACCATATTGCGGGCCGTAACGAACATTTCCCCCGTCAGCTCCGACAACTTCGCCGCGGCCAGCTTGCTGTATTCCGGTTCGGCGTTCAGCCCTGTGCCGACAGCGGTGCCGCCCATATTGACGACATGCACGTCGTCCAGAGACGTTTCGATTCGCCTGCGGGCGCGGCGAACGGCGGACGCATAGGCGGCCATTTCCTGTCCTAACGTAATCGGCACGGCGTCTTGCAAATGCGTGCGGCCCATTTTCAATACGTTTCTAAATTCATCGGTCTTTTCATCCAGCCAAAATTCCAGCGTCCGCAGCGTACTGGCCAAGGCCTTCCCTTTTGCGGCAAGGCAGACTTTAATGCTCGTCGGAAATACGTCGTTCGTCGACTGGGCCATATTGGCATGGTTGTTCGGCGAAATGATGTCGTATCGACCCTTCGGCTTGCCTAAGATTTCCAGAGCCCGATTACAAAGGACTTCGTTCATATTCATGTTGATAGACGTGCCGGCGCCGCCCTGAATCGGATCGACGGGAAATTGATCGAGCCACTGTCCGTCTATAATTTCATCGGCTGCGCGCGTAAGCGCCTTCCCGACGATAGCATTCAATCGCCCCGTTTCCATATTCGCCAGCGCCGCCGCTTTTTTCACAGTCGCCAGGGCCTTAATAAAATCCGGATCCAGCCGTTCACCGGTAATATGAAAATTCTTAACGGCCCGCATCGTCTGCACGCCGTAGTATACGTCATCCGGTACGTTCATCGTCCCTAAAAAATCATGTTCTTTCCGCATAGGTGTCCCTCCAATGATACAGCAAGCAAAATACAAAATATTAAACTAACCGCGTCTTGCCGTTTTTCGTCACGGCGCTGACGAGAACAAATACGACGAAGTTCGCCGCTAAGGCGATAAACCCGGCGTTAAAGTGTCCGCCCAGCACCGGCAGCGGGTCCATCTGATTCAGCATGAGATAGAACACGAGTGCTTCGCCGACGAGCAGTCCGCAAAGGGCGGCTTTCTTACTGGCCTGCTTCCAAAACATCCCCAAAACCAGCAGCGGGAAAAACTGGGTGACGCCGGAATACCCTGTCAGCAGCAGGTTGACGAGCAGATTGGAGTGGAAAATAGACAGATACAGCGCCGCCGCCGTCAAAATGAGAATCAAGTATCGCGCCGTCCGCTTCATGTGCTCCGGCGAAATCCCTTCGTCGCCGCGGCGCAGCCCTTTAATGTATATATTGCGGGAAATGAGAAGGGACGTGGACAGTAGCAGGTCGGCCGCAGGAATCATGCAGGCCAGGGCGCCGGCCCCGCCGATAAGTCCCAGCACCCATACGGGGAAGGAATCCTTGACCATGTATAAGAAGGCCATGTCGGCGACGGGAATCGGATTGTCCGCATATACCAGGACGGCCGTAAAGCCGACGATCATCGGGAAGATGAGAAACAGGTGGCACACGGGCAGCCATACGGCGTTATGCCGCGGCACATCGGGATCCTTGGCGCTGAAGGTGTTCGTCGAAAAATGCGGCCACATGTAAAACCCCGCCGCCATGACGACGAGGGTCGTCATGGCCCAGATAATGTCCAGATTGCCGGTCCCGCCGGGAAACATCATAAACCCCGGCTTCATCGCTTCGACTTGGGCAAACATTTCGCCGATGCCGCCGCAGTAATGGTACGGCAGATACAAGCCGAAGAACAACATGGAACCCATCATCATGACGTCTTTGACGACAGCCGTCGAAGCGACACCTTTCAAGCCGCTCAAAAATACGAACAGGGCGACCATGACGAAGGCGATGACCATGGCGTATACCCGTGGGATCGCGCCTAAAGACGTGACTTCTACGATAAGGCCCAGCGCCGTCAGCTGCAGCTGCAAATACGGAAGCAGAAAGGCGACGCCGATGCAGGATACTAAAATACCCAAAGGCCGGCTGTCGTACAGGTATTCGACCAAGTCGCCCTGCGTGACGAGCTGATGGCGATGGCCGTACTGGCAGACCCTCGGCAGAATATGATAGCCGACGACGTAGGCCAGCGCCCCGTAGCCCAGGATATAGAAGGTCGGGCCGCCCTTGGCGTAGGCCCAGCCGCTGGCCCCCAAAAAAGCAAAGGCCGTATACACCTCGCCTGCCATGATAAACCAGTTCAGCCAGCGTCCGAAATTCCGTCCCCCGACGGCCCAGTTCTCGGCGTTCATGTGCTTATCTTTCAATCCGGGAATTGCGCCCAGCACGGCGATCCCGATGATGAAGACAAATAAAATAACCAGTGCGCTCATTGCCTCCATAATACATTCCCCCTCGCGAACAAATATACTTTACGACGTCGCCTTATCGAGCACGGCCTGCATCCACTGGCCGAGCATCGCGCCGACAGTCAGACGTGTTTCATCAAAAGCATGGTCGGCCTCCAGCATATCGAACTGCTGCACAGCCGCCGTTTCATGGAGCTGCAGCTGCCGCCACAGCGGCCCGATCATGTCTGCCGCCGGCGCGACGTCGTCTTTCGCCGCGCCGATGAAGTACAGGTTCCTGTCTTTGAGGTCTTCGGCGGCATGGAGAAGGCCGAACTCGGCGTGAAGACAATACTGCGCGTCTTCATATAAGTCCTTCATACTGGACAGGCGCAGGACGTCGGCTCCCTGAATCAGCAGCTCCTTCAGCGATTCTTCGTCGCCCCTTTCAAACAACGACGGAAAATCGTAAGGAGCCATGACGGCGGCGCCGCAAATCCAGGGGAGACGCCGCATGGCGTTCACGGCGGCAAATCCTCCCATGCTGTGGCCGATGAAGAACATCTTGTCCGTATCAATGCCGTATTTAGAAGCCGTTTCCGTCGTCCGGGCCCACTCCGCCGCGGCCACGGCGTCTTCAATGATGCCCGACAAGGTATATTGGCCTTCGCTTCCCCAACAGCCGCGGTACGATATGCTCACGGCGACGGCTCCCATCCGGCGCAGCCCCTGGCCGATATCGAACAGCGACGTATATCCCGGATACCCGTGCAGCAGGATTGCGCAGGGACGCCGTTCCCCCGGCGGCCTTCCCGGCGTCATCACCTTTCCGTATATGTGGGCGTCCCCGCCGCCGCTGAGAATACTCAGCCCTTCCAGAGCCGGCGGTATCTCTCCGGGACGGCAGGGCGGGTCTTGATACATATATTCCAAATGCAGCGTCATATTACATCTCCTTCTTAGACCGCAGCCGGTCTTTTTTATCCAATACCCACAGCGTATGGATACAGGCCACCGTTACGATGACGCCGGCCTGAATCCAAAAGGCCAGGAAAGGCAGCCCGGCAAGCTGCGGATGAAAGGTATTCACAAACGGCAGAGCCGCGATAATCCAAATAAACGGAATCACCGTCAATAGGCATTTCATAGCAGGTTCCCCCTTTTTACTGCAAAACAATGTGCGGCGCGGCTGTTAGGAATGAAGCCGCAGCCAGTCTACAGCGTACATGGCGTAGATGCCGGCCGCTCCCGGCAGCGCCGATTCGTCAAGCGTAAAGGTATCGCTGTGATGGGAATGCACGGCGCCGACGTCGGGATTATAAATGCCGATCAGGGCAAAGCACCCGGGCTTCTTCTCCAGATAGTAGGCGAAGTCTTCGCCGCCTGTCGTCTTTTCCAGCGTCGTCACGGCGTCGCCGCCCAAAATCTTTCTGACGGCGTCTTCCGCAATGGCCGAGCAGCCTTCCTCGTTGACGACGGGCGGTACCATGACCCGGTACTGCAATTCTGCCGAGGCGCCGTAAGCCGCCGCCGTGTTCTGAACGATCCGTTCCATCGTCGTCTTGATGTCCTCCGCCATTTCCTTCTTGAAATACCGCGTCGTGCCGCACAGCTCCGCTTCGCCGGAAATGATATTGAACCGCGTGCCGCTCTTCATGGTCCCGATCGTCAGGACGACCGAATCCAGCGGGCTGACATGACGCGACACGACGCTCTGCAAATTCAGGACTATGGCCGACGCGACGACCGTAGCGTCCACGGTCTGCTGAGGCTGCGAGCCGTGGCCTGCCAGGCCGTGTACGAGAATGGTAAATTCATCGGCCGCCGCCATCCGTTCGCCTTTTTCGACGGACACCTTCCCCGACGGCACATCAATCCAAAGATGGCCGCCGAAGATGGAGCCGATTTCTTCATACCAGTTTCCAAAGCGTATCATATACGGCGCGCCGCGCCCCGTTTCTTCGCCGGGCTGAAAAATCAAATACACCGTGCCGTACAGCCGGTCCTTCATGTTGACCAGCATACGCGCCGCCCCTAATAACACGGCGATATGGCCGTCGTGGCCGCAGGCGTGCATACAGCCGCTGCAGCGCGATTTGAAGGGCACGTCGTTTGCTTCCTGTACGGGCAGGGCGTCTATGTCGGCCCGCAGGGCCACAGCTTTTCCCGGATGATCCCCTTCAATCTTGGCGACTACGCCCGTATGCTGCTCCGGATTCACTTCGCACGGAATGCCCATGTCTTCCAGAATATTGACGATTCGCAGCGTCGTCCGCCGTTCCTGAAAGCTCGTTTCCGGATATTCGTGAAACTGCCGCCGCCACTGGCGAATCTGTCCTTCGTATGTTTTCATATATGTTTTAATCATATCGGCGTCGTTCATCAGTAGTTCCCCCTCTGCCGTTCAGATTCTTTCACACTACGCGCCGCGCGGCTCCGTTTTCCCTCCAGCCGCGCAAAAAAGCGCCGTTGAATGCAGATTCAACAGCGCCTTTGCCGCACGTACTATGAAATTAAAGCCATTATAGGGGTTCCCTTTCGCCTTGTCAATAAAAGCCCCGTATTTTTTACAAAATAGTTAGAAATAGTTTAGAAAAAGTAAGGCTTGCGCGTCTATGCCATCCTTTCTATAATGGAAGGTATAAGTAAAGAAAGGACCTCTGCATATGATTGATCTCCACGCTATCGCAACAGAACAGCGCAACGAACAGACGCGGCATATAGACCGGCTGTCTACGCTGGATATGATACGCCTTATCAACGAAGAAGATACAAAGGCTGCCCTCGCCGTCGGCGCTATCGCCCCGGCCATTGCCGACGCCGTCGACTTGATTGCCGGCCGGCTGCGGCAAGGAGGGCGGTTATTTTACATCGGTTCGGGTACGTCGGGACGGCTGGGCATACTCGACGCCGTCGAATGTCCGCCGACGTACAGCACGGACCCCGACATGGTCCAGGGCCTCATCGCCGGCGGGTACGAAGCCATCTTCCGGGCCAAGGAAGGTGCCGAAGACTCACAGGACATGGGACGGGCCGACCTGGCAGCCAAGGCCGTGACGGCAAAAGACGTCGTCGTCGGCCTCAGCGCGTCGGGACGGACGCCCTACGTCCTCGGCGGACTTCAGTACGCCGCTTCCGTCGGCGCGGCGACGATTTCCATCGACTGCTCGCCTCAGGCCCCTATCGCCCAGTATGCACAAATCGACTTATGCGCCCTCGTCGGCCCGGAGGTCATCACCGGCTCGACGCGCATGAAAGCCGGCACGGCGCAGAAGATGATCCTCAACATGCTGTCTACAGGGGCCATGATACGGCTCGGCAAGGTATACGGCAACCTCATGGTCGACGTAAAGGCCTCTAATGAAAAGCTGAAAGAACGAGCCTGCCGCATCGTCATGACGGCGGCCCAATGCGGACGAAGGGACGCCGAACAGGCCTTGCTTCAATGCCGCGGGCAGGCTAAAACGGCCATCGTCATGCTGCGCCTCGGCGTGTCCGCCGCCGAAGCGGAGCAGCGGCTTGCCGCGCACGGCGGATACATAGACCGGGTATGCAAGGAGACACCTCATGACCGATAAAGAATTAGCGGAACAGCTGCTGGCCGCCGTCGGGCCGGCCGAACGCATCGCCCACGCCTACAACTGCATGACCCGCCTGCGCCTTCACGTCAAGGACGGCGGCATACCCGTTGAGGAAATCAAAAAGATTCCCGGCGTCTTAGGCGTCAACAAGTCCGGCAACGAATGGCAGATCGTCCTGGGCCCCGGCAAGGCCACCAAGGTGACGAAGGAGTTTAAAGCCCTTCTGGAAAAAGACAGCGCGACGCCCAAGTCCGACGGCGGCACGATTTCCTCCCTTGCCCAGGCCGCGTCGGTCGGCGACGGGAAAGAGCTCCACGACGCCATACAAAAAAAGAACGCCACGCCGGCTAAGCTGGCCTTAAAGAAAATTTCCGCCATTTTCGTCCCCATCATTCCGGCCTTCATCGCCTGCGGCCTCATTACGGGACTGCTGAACGTCGCCTTGAAAATAGAACCGTCGTGGGCGGCGTCGCCTATTGCGCAAATGCTGGCCGTCGCCGGCAGCGCCGCTTTCTTCGGCCTGAATATATTCGTCGGCATCAACGCCGTAAAGACCTTCGGCGGTTCGCCCATGCTCGGCGGCGTGCTGGCCGCCGTCATGAGCCATCCGTCTCTGGCGTCGATTTCAGCAGACGGCATCTCCTTCGCGCCCGGCCGGGGCGGCGTCGTCGCCGTCCTCCTCGTGTCGCTGTTCGCCGCCTGGCTGGAAAAAAAGCTCCATCGCCATATTCCGGACATGTTCGACCTCTTTGCGACGCCCCTCATTACGGTCCTCGTTTCCACCTTCGCGGCCCTCTGCATCTGCCAGCCCGTCGGCGGCTTCATATCGGAGGCCATCGGCGCGGCGGCAACGGAATCTATCCGTTCCGGCGGAGCCGTCACGGGATTCCTGTTAGGCGGAGCCTTCCTGCCCATGGTCATGGCCGGCGTACACCAGGGCCTTACGCCGATTCACGCCGAGCTGCTGTCCCGCTACGGCGTGACGATTCTCCTGCCCGTCCTGGCTATGGCCGGCGGCGGTCAGGTCGGGGCAGCCTTAGCCGTATACGTCAAAACGAAAAACAAAGGGCTGCGCAAAACCATCGCCACCGCCCTTCCCGTCGGCATCATGGGCGTCGGCGAGCCCCTCATCTACGGCGTCACCCTGCCCTTAGGCAAGCCCTTTATCGGCGCCTGCATCGGCGGAGCCTGCGGCGGTGCCGTCCAGGCCTACTACATGGTCGGCTCGGCCGCCTTAGGAATTTCCGGCCTGCCCCTGGCAGCCAGCACCGATAATATTCCCATCTACCTGCTCGGCCTGGCCGTATCCTACGCCGCCGGCTTCCTCGCCGCCTGGATTCTCGGCTTCGACGACCCCGAGCCATAAGGAGGAACGACATCATGAAAACGGGAATCTCCCTGTACCCGGGCCTGCACGGCGCGGCAGAAGAACATATGAAATTATTGGAAAAGGCCGCAGACGCAGGCATAAGCCGTGTGTTTACGTCCCTGCATATTCCCGAAGCAGACACTGCAGCGCTGCGCAGGGAACTGCGCGCCCTGCTGCAGACGGCACGGCGGCGCGGCCTAGACGTCGTCGCCGACGTATCGCCCCAAACGGCGGCCATCCTCGGCGCCGACAGCCTTCAGCCGCAGCAGCTGGTGGAACTGGGCATCACGACAGCCCGCCTGGACTACGGCTTCGGCGTGCGAAAGACGGCCTTGTTCAGCCGCGTCATGTCCGTCCAGCTCAACGCCTCGACGGTGCAGCCCGAGTACATAGACGCCCTGCGCGACGCCGGCACGGAGTTTTCCCGCATCGACTGCCTGCACAACTTCTATCCCCGGCCCCATACGGGACTGAGCGAAGCCTTTTTTACCGCCCAGACGGCGCGGCTGCAGCAGGATGGCCTGTCCGTCGGAGCCTTCATTCCCAGCCAGCACGGCCGGCGCGGGCCTTTGTTTGAAGGGCTGCCGACGCTGGAAGACCATCGCCGCCTCGACGTCAGCCTGACGGCCCGGCACCTGGCCGCCTTAGGCGTCCAGTCGGTCTTCATCGGCGATGCCCAGCCGTCCGACGCAGAGCTGGAAGCCCTCGCCGCAGCGGGCCGCGAAGAAAAGGACGTCGTCGTCTTAAAGGCCCGCCTCTGCAGCCGCGAGCCCTGGATCCGCGATTTCCTGTCCTATACCTTTACGTCCCGCCTGGACCCGTCCCGCGATATGATACGGACGCAGGAAAGCCGCTCTCACGCGAGCGGCTCCATTGTAAGAGACGAGGCTTGCCCCCGCCGCGGCCTGCGGCGCGGTGACGTAACCATCGACACGGATATGTACTTGCGGTACCGGGGAGAAATGGCGATTATGACGGCCGACGCCGAAGACGACGACAAGACGATGATCGCCGCCCAAATCCTGCCGGAAGAACGATTTTTACTGAAATACATCACGCCGGGACGGCGATTCCGCTTAGAATTCGTCCGCTGATTAGGATCTGCAGTTCAGCAGCACGACGGCTCCCAAAATACAGGCGATACCGCCGAGACCGGCTGCCGTAAGAGGTTCGTGAAATACGGCGACGCCGACGAGGGTCGACGTCAGCGGTTCTACAGATGCCAGAATGGACGCTTTCCCCGCTTCCATTTTATTGAGCCCCAGCGTATACAGGCCGAAGGGCAGGGCCGTCGACACGACGCCCAGCAGGACAAACAGCGCCGCCGCTTCGGGTACTGTCAGGACGACCGCGGCAATCTGTCCGGCATGGCTGAAGCCGACAAGCCCGGCCGCGGCGACGACAAAGGTCCACGTCGTCACGGCAAAGGGCGTGTATTTCGCCAGAGCATAGCGGGCGAAAATCGAATACAGGGCGTAGCCGAAGCCGGCGCCCAACCCGGCCAGGACGCCGGGAATGTTGACCTTCCCCACGCCCAGCCCGCTGACGAGGACGCAGCCGGCAAAGGCCAGGACCAGACACAGGGCTTTCACCGGCGTGAAAGCCTCTTTAAACAACAGGATTGACAAGACCATGACGATGCTCGGCGCGGTGTACAGCAAAATAGCCGCCATGGACAGGGTCGTCAGCTGAATCGCCGTGAAATAGCAGATGTTGAAAAAGACGATGCTGCACAGGCCCGTCCCCAGGAACATCCATATATCCCGCTTGGCAATGGCCAGCTCCGACGCCCTCGTGCTGGCCATGAACAGCACCATGACCACTGCCGTCACAAAGGAGCGGCCGAAGGCAATCTGGACCGGCGAAAATCCCAGCGCCGCCAGCTGACGGGAAAAAATCCCGATGACGCCCCAGCAGATGCCGGCGGCGATAATAAAAAACGGCGCCGTCTTGCCGTCAAGTCGTATAGTCATAGTCCATCCCTTCTTTTCCCTTTGTTATGCGTTTCATAGTAAAAGACTTTCGTCTCATTGTCAATACGCTGCCATAAGCGCTCCGCTATCGCCGCGCGCCTATGGCATGGTATACTACATGTATATGCACGATGTATAGTCACGGTATCTGCTTCGCCGATACCGCCTCTGCCGCCCTGCCTGCGCAGGAGAAAGGAGATACCTCTCATGTCCGCATCATCATGGAAACGAGCGGCCATACGCGCCGCCATCTGCATCAGCCTCAGCGCCGCCGTCGCCCCGGCCGCGCCAGTCCAGGCCATTAACCTCGGCGCCATCGGCACGATCATCGGAGCCGGCGTACAGTACGCCAGCCTGAATAAGCAGCTCAGCTATCTGGACAATGAAGGGCGCGACGAATTCATGGAACAGGTCAAGGCCCAGTACGGCGTCAATTACGACCCGCAGGCCAACGCCATGACGGCCCGCATCATGGAAAACCTGTCCCGTTCCGTTGCGGCCATCGACCCGTCCATCCTGGATAAGCCGTACAATTATTTTGTCAACAACGACACGTCCTTCAACGCCTTCTGTACCATCGGCCACAACATGAGCGTCAACATCGGCCTCTTTGAGCCCCTGAACTACAACGAAAACGAAGTCGCCTTCGTCCTGGCTCATGAAATGGGACACGGCCAAAAAAATCATCCCATTGAAGGCGTCAAGAAATCCATGCCCCTTGATTTGCTGGCATCCTTAGCCGGAGCCAACGGCAGCGCGGCCCAGCTTGGTTCGGCCATCTTGTCGCAAATCGGCACGGCGAATCTGGTCACCAAGCCCATGGAAAAGGAAGCGGACAAGCTGGCCTTCGAATACGCCGTCGGCGCAGGCTACAACCCCGGCGCGGGAGCCGCCTTATGGCAGCGCATGCTGGAAAAGGGAGGCTCCGTCAAGACGAGCGGCGTCATGGAGCTGTTCAACGACCATCCGACCAACGTCAGCCGCCGCGACACGTACAGCAAGACCCTGACGAAATGGAGCAACAACGTCGTCAAGGTCGACGCCGAAACGGGCATGATTTCCATCCGCGGCAAAGAATGGTTCGCCCCGGCCGATACGGCCTCCATGAGCGGCCTGGAGCAGGCCTATCTGATTGCCGGCAACCTGGCCGCCGTCTACCACCAGAGCAAGCGGCCGACGGCCTCCGTCCATACACAGGGGCAGATGCTCTACGTCGGAGCCCAGCCCATTGCCGATTTGAGCGCCGAGCCGAACCCAGCTGCCGTGACGGCCCGCCTGCAGGCCCTGCTGTAATCGGCATAACACAATATCTTTTATTTTCCCGGCCTAAATGATACAATAGCAGGCAGGAGGAATCACATTTATGGATCATGAAATGAAATTAGCCGTCCTCATCGACGCGGAAAATATTTCCAATAAATACATTGACGTCATCTTATCGGAAGCCAACAACTTAGGCGACGTCATATACAAGCGCATTTACGGAAACTGGACGACACCGCAGATGGCCTCGTGGCGCAGCACCATTCTGGACAACGCTATCCAGCCCGTGCAGCAGTACAGCAACACGACGCGCAAGAATTCGTCCGATTCGGCCCTCATCATCGACACGATGGACCTGCTGTATCAGAGCCATCTCGACGGCTTCTGCATCGTATCGTCGGACAGCGACTTTACCCGCCTGGCATCGCGCCTGCGCGAATCGCAGAAATACGTTCTCGGCATGGGCGAAAGCAAGACGCCCCGCTCCTTCATCTCGGCGTGCAATAAGTTTCTGTATTTAGACGTCCTGCTGGAAGAAGCGGAAGAAAACGAAAGCGAAGAAGCTAAGCCTGTTTCAACGCCGGATACAGCCGCAGCGGCCCAGCCTTACGTACCGGCTCACGAAAAAACGCCGGGCAAGGATTTCCTGACCATCAAGCAGGCTCTCATCAAGCTGACCGAAGAAAACTCCGACGACAACGGCTGGATTTTTTCCGGCACCCTGGGGAATTTGCTGAGCAAGCAGTTCTCCGACTTCGACGTGCGCAACTTCGGCTACAAGAAATTCGTCCCCTTTATCGAATCACTGAAGCTGTTCGACGTAAACACCATTACGGACGACAAGAACAAGACGGTAAAGCACAATTACTTCCGCCTCAAGTCGCAGACGTCGTACCGTCCGGCCCGCTCGTCCCATCCGTATCACAAGAATTACCGCTAATACGGCGAGGTACAATGGAACGGCCCATCCCATTCCATGGCACCTCGTTTTTCCTATCGGCCTGCTCCCTTGGAAATACAGACGAAAGGAAGGGTTCCCATGTCTGACGAACAAATGCAGAAAACGCTCGAATCGCTGTCCCGAAAGCATCCGAACCGGCCCATCGCCGTGACGGCCGATTTGGCCAACGACAACTTAAACAGCATTTGCCGCCTGTCCCTGGCATGGATCAGCGACGGCAGCGTCCACGGTCTCACCTTCTTGATCAAGCCGCCGACGGACGAGTTTACGTGCCGCAAAATCACGGCCGACATGGTCGCCGACTGCCAGCCCTTCGCCGACGTCTGGGACGGTGAAATCAAGATATTGCTGAAAAACGCCGTCCTTTCGGCGTATTCGTCAGAACAGCTCTTCCTGGCCATCAAGGCCAGCTACGAAGCCAGCGGCAAGCCCTTTTCCATGGAAGACGCCTACGTCCGCGACCTGAAATTTCTCGCCGCGGCCTATATTGCCGACTTGGAAAACTTTTCTTTTTTATCGATTATGCATTACATGAACATTTCTGTAGACCTGGACAATTCCCTCAGCCGGGCCATGGCCTGCGCCTGCGGCATGAACTGGATGGAAAATCTGTATCCCATCGGCAACTACGGGCTGCCCCTGTCGGCCGTCATGGCCGGCGCGCTCCACGAACCGACGGAGGAAGAAACGCAGCGAAAGGCTGAGGCGCACAAAACACTAGAACAGGCCGCTCACTATATGCAGCGCCTCTTCCTACCCTTCGTCCTGCTGTGCCTGATTCTGGCTGGCTACTATCTATACTCGCTGCAGGAAAACGCCAAGACTCACGTCGACTTTTCGCAGTACTCGTCAGTCAAGGCCGTGCCGCCGGAGCAAAAGCCCTCCTTTCCAGCCATCGAGACGAATAAAGAGTACCTGATGCTCCGCGGCACCTACATCGTCTGCGACGCCAGGACTATTCCAGAATTTCTCGACGCCTTTCAAAACCACGACGTCGAGCTGATTCGCCAGATGGTGCGCTCCGACGAGGTCATCGTCTTTATGAATCCGACGCGCGTAAAATCACTGAGCCCGGCCGATGAAAAAGGCTTCGTCCTCGTAAAAATCCTCGGCGGCGAATACGACGGCGCGACGGGCTACGCCCACAGCATGATGCTGGAATAAGACTGTACTTCACATACCGACATACGCCCTCTTTACAGAAAGGACACGATATTGATTATGAAGCACTCTCCTATAGTTACGTTTCTAAAAGGCTTGATCGTCGGCGGAACGATGCTCGTTCCCGGCGTCAGCGGCGGCTCCATGGCCATCGTATTAGGCATATACGACAAGCTCATTCACGCCGTCAGCGCCCTGACGCGGCTCGATAAGGCCTCCTTTTTCTTTCTGTGCGCCTTCTCCGCCGGCGGCGGCCTCGGCATCATCGCCTTCGCCAAGCCGCTGCTTCACTTCATGGAAACGTATCCCATCCCCACGTCATACTTCTTCCTGGGCGCCGTAGCCGGCAGCGTCCCTATTACCTTCCGTCAAGGAAATATCTCCAGACTGTCAGCTAAGGCCGTCCTGTATATCCTCTTGGGCGTGGTCATCGTCGCTTTGTTCGCCGCCGCGCCTATAGACGGGCTGCACGCCCAGACGGAGGTCGGCTTGTTCTTCCTCATCCTGTGGATCGTGACGGGCTTCGTCGCCTCCATCGCCCTCATTCTGCCAGGCATCAGCGTATCGTACCTGCTGTATCTTTTAGGCGTATACGACCAGATACTGCTGGCCATCAGCAGCCTGTCCTTTTCCCTGCTCATCCCCTTGGGCGGCGGCGTCATCGCCGGCATCGTGGCAACGACGAAATTGCTGGAAAAAGCTATGAGCCGCTATCCCCAGGCGACGTACCTCATCATCTTAGGCTTCGTCCTCGGCTCCATGTGGGAGCTGTTCCCCGGCCTCCCGACGGATCTGCTCTCCCTCGTGTCCGCCGCCGTTCCCCTGGCGGCCGGCTTCGCTGTCATCTACACTCTTTCAAAACAGGAGCTTTCCTAAAACCTTTATAAAAAAAGCTGAATGCACGCGGCATAAGCGTATGCATTCAGCTTTTTTAGTATGCTCTCTTACATGATGGACAGCTGCGAATTCAGGACGTCGGTGATAAACATGTAGCCCGGCGCATGGGTAATCATGAACTCGGGCTTCACAGCCATGGCCACAGCCTGAGGCGTCACGCCGCAGGCCCAGAAGACGGGCACTTCGCCCGGCTTAATTTCAGACCGTTCGCCGAAGTCGGGCTTATCGATATCGGAAATGCCGATCGCTTCGGGATCGCCGATGTGGATCGGCGCGCCATGGACGAAGGGCATGCGCGTCGTAATCTGCACGGCCCGGATCGCGTCGGCAGGCTTCATGGGCCGCATGGACACGACCATAGGGCCGTGAAATACGCCGGCCGGCACGCACTCGATATTCGTCTTGTACATGGGCACGTTGTGGTTGTCCGTAATGTGGCGGATTTCCAGCCCCGCCTCTATCATGGGGCCTTCAAAGGAAAAACTGCATCCCAGCAAAAAGGCCACCAAATCGTCGCGCCAGAACGGCGCAGCGTCGGTCACTTCGTCAGTCAGCTCGCCATGGCGATAAATGCGGTACCGCGGTATGTCGTACCGCAGGTCGGCCCCGGGTGCCACGAGCTTCGGCACAGGCGAGCCGGCTTCCGTCACGTCCAATACGGGGCAGGGGATCTTGTTGCGCTGCGTAAACAGCAGGAAATCAAAGGCCAGCTCCTTCGGCAGCACGGCCATATTGGCCTGGGCGTAGGGAGCGCACATGCCGCTCGTCGGCTTATCCAATTCTCCGGCCCGGATGAGGCTTCGCACTTCTGCCGGAGATGCTTTCGCTAAATCCATGACAGTTCCCTTCTTTCTACGTATTTAAAATCTCTTCCAGATGCTCTTCCAAATAATTCGTGTTGACCTGGCCGCAGCGGAAGGCGTCTGTCATCAATATCTTCCGCTGCAGGGGGATATTCGTCGTTACGCCTTCGATTTTAAAATCAGCCAGGGCTTTTTCCATCTTGTCGATGGCTTCCAGCCGCGTCGGGGCCCATACGATGAGCTTGGCAATCATCGAGTCGTAAAACGGCGTAATGACGCAGCCTCTGTACATGGCGCTGTCCACGCGGATACCGCGGCCGAAAGGAGGCGTGTAGCGCGTGATTTTCCCCGGGCAGGGCATGAAATTGTGCATCGGGTCTTCGGCATTGATGCGGCATTCGACGGCCCAGCCGTTCATGCGGATATCGGCCTGCGTCCACGGCAGCTTTTCCCCTGCCGCGACGAGTATTTGCGCCTTGATCAGATCCGTCCCCGTCACCATTTCCGTGACGGGATGTTCAACCTGGATGCGCGTATTCATTTCCATGAAATAGAAATTTCCCGTATCGTCTACGATGAATTCTATGGTGCCTGCGCCGCTGTAGTCGACGGCCTTGGCGGCCATGACGGCGGCTTCGCCCATCTTCTTCCGCATGTCCGGCGACACGACGGGCGACGGCGCTTCTTCAATGACCTTTTGGTGACGGCGCTGCGTCGAGCAGTCCCGTTCGCCCAGGTAGACGACGTTTCCGTAATTGTCGGCCATGATCTGAATTTCTACGTGCCGCGAATGGGATAAGTATTTTTCCAAATACACGCCGGCGTTGCCGAAAGAGCGCTCCGCTTCCTGCGAAGCCTGACGCAGGGCCTTGACCAGCTCCGTGCTGTCTTCGACAATGCGCATGCCCTTGCCGCCGCCGCCGGCCGTGGCCTTGATCAGCACGGGATAGCCGATGGCTTCCGCCGTGCGGCGCGCTTCGTCTTCATCGCAGATGACGTCTTCCGTCCCCGGAATAACGGGCACGCCGACGCGCTTCATCGTGCTGCGGGCCATGGCCTTGTCGCCCATGTGGCGGATAGCCTCACCGCTGGCTCCGATGTAGGTAAAGTGATAGTTTGCGCAGGCGTCGGCAAAATCGGCGTTTTCCGACAAAAATCCGTAGCCCGGATGGATGGCGTCGGCCTTGGCCGCCTTCGCCGTCTCGATAATGCGGGCAATATCTAAATAGCTTTTCTTGGCCTGGGCCTGTCCGATGCAGTACGCTTCGTCGGCCAGGCGGACAGGCAGGGAATCGCGGTCGGCTTCGGAATACACGACGACGGCGCTGATTCCCAACTCATGACATGCTTTGATAATTCGCACGGCAATTTCGCCGCGGTTGGCAATCAATACTTTCTTAAACATACGCCCAAGCCCTTTCTATACGCCGACATGGCCTTTTTTCACCTTGAACAACGGCTGGCCGAATTCGACGAACTCGCCGTCTTTTACCAGCACTTCCGTAATCTCGCCTTCTACCATCGCTTCGACTTCCGTAAAGAGCTTCATCGCCTCCAATACGCAGACGACCGTATTCGGCGTCACGGCGGAGCCGACCTTTACGAAGGGAGGCGCCTTGGGGTCCGGTGCGCTGTAGAAGGTGCCTACGATAGGCGCCGTAATTTCGACGATGTGCTCGCCGGGCTGCGGGGCTTCAGCCGGAGCGGCGGCAGGCGGCTGGACAGCCGGCATCATCGGCTGCGGCACGGCGACGGCGACGGGCGCGCCGCCCTTTTCCAGCAGGACCTTTCCGTCCTCGTAGGCCAGTTCCATCTTATTCAGGGACGACGTTTCAAGAATTCGTACTAATTCCTTGATTTCTTCTAACGATAACAAACAAATCCCTCCTAGTTATAGCATGCCTGCGACGGCAATCTTTATATTTTCCATGCAGCGTTCCATGTCGATAAACAGACGCTCGCCTTCTTCGTTGCTGATCAGCCTGAAATACATGCGGTCGCCCGGCTTGAGCTGGGCCACGCGGGCTACGTCTACCTGGGCGACCTGGCCGATGACGGGATAGCCTGCCGTCGTCTGGTGGTCAGCCATCAGGATGATGGGCATGCCGTTGGGCGGCACCTGTACGGTTCCCAGCCCGGCAACTTCGGAAATCATTTCCAGGGGCCGCTTCATTTCCAGCTTAGGGCCGTTCAGGCGATAGCCCATGCGGTCGGACTGTGTCGTAATGAGAAAGTCCGTCCCGAAGAAGTCGTACTTGGCCTTTTCCGTAAACTCGTCGTACTGCAGTCCGGCCATGACCTTAATCGGCTTGCGCAGCCGCTCCGGCGTCGTATGAACCTTGCTGATGCTCCAGCGGGCATGCGTAAAGGAATGAGCGCCGCGGGTCAGCAGGTTGAACATCATCTGCTGGCCGTACTCGCTGGGCTCCTTCGTATTCAGCAAATCGCCGCGGCGCAGGGCCCGCCCTTCCAACCCGCCGAACTGAGCCCGCAGATAGGTGCTCTTGCTGCCCATGACGACGGGCACGTCGTACCCGCCGGCCACGGCCAGATAGGCCCGGCAGCCGACGACACAGGGGCCGAAGCGCAGGATCGCGCCGGCCTTGACGGCGACGGGACGGTGCATGGGCACCTTCTGGCCGTCGATCACCGGGCCGAAATCGCCGCCGGTAATAGCGATGAGCGTATCCGACGTAAACTCGATCGTCGGCCCCATGAGGGTGATTTCCAAAGCCCCTTCGGTTTCATCATTGCCGACCAGTATATTCGCCAGCCGCAGGGAATACACGTCCATCGCCCCTGAAGGGATGACGCCGATCTTCTGGTATCCATAGCGTCCCGTATCCTGAATCGTCGTCAGCAGGCCCGGGCGGATAATATTAAGACTCATGGCCGTATTCCTCCTTTAAGGCTGCAAATTCTTCTTCCGATACGGCGTAAAACTTCACGATGTCGCCGGCGTGCAGCAGGCTCGGATCGTCTTCCTTCTTCAAGGAAAACATATCCATCGGCGTGCGCCCGATAATCTGCCAGCCGCCGGGCGTGCTCAGGGGATATCCCCCGGTCTGTTCGCCGGCAATGCCGATGCTGCAGGCCGGTATGGCTACGCGCGGCGTATCGCGGCGCGGCGTGGCGATGCGCTTGTCCATGCCGCCCAAATAGGGAAATCCCGGACAGAAGCCGATCATGTACACCAGGTATTCCGGCTCCGTATGGATGGCGATGACTTCCTCTACAGACAACTGATTGTACTGGGCCACATAGTCGATATCCGGCCCGTATTCTCCGCCGTAGCATACGGGAATCTGCACGACCCGGGCCGTTTCCTTCTGTACGTCGGCCAGCTGTTCCATGCATCTGCAGAGGTACGCCGACGTAATCTCCAGGGCCGAGTCGCTTTTATACTTACCGGCCTGCTTTTTGACGACGAAGGGATTGTAGTACACGGCCAGGCTCGTATACGAAATGACGTATTCTATCATCCCGGCGAAGGGATGGGTTTCCAAATAATCGGCCAGCGCCTTGACCTTGCAGTGAATTTCCGGGCTGATGGTACTGCCGAAATTCACGAGGACGCCGGCTTCGCCTAACGGTTTTATCGTAAATTCATGGTTCAAGCGTAACAGCCTCCCTGTCACATAAACAATTTAGGCAGCTGCTTCATAATAGTCAGCACGCCCATGTACGCCGTCATGATAACGACGATGACGCCGAAAATGCTCATCCACACCGGATGCTTGTAATCGCCGACGATCGATTTCTTATGGGCCGCGATGATCATGACCAGCAGCGTAACCGGCAGGATCAGACCATTCAGCGTCCCTACGAGGATCAGCGTCTTGACGGGCTGGCCGACGAAGGCGAAGACGACCGTCGAAAAGACGATGAAGGCGATGACAAACCAGCGGTAGTTGTTTTCGATTTTAGGGCTGAAGGTGCGGATAAAGGAAACGGACGTATAGGCCGCGCCGATAACCGACGAAATAGCCGCCGACCACATGACGACGCCGAAGACCTTGTAGCCGATATCGCCGACAGCCAGCTTGAATACCGAAGCCGGCGGATTGGCCGGGTCGAGCTGCAGGCCGCTGGCTACGACGCCCAGCGTCGCCAGGAACAGGAATACGCGCATGACACCGGTCAGGCAGACGCCGGTAACGGAGCTGCGCGTAATCTGGGGCAGCGCTTCCTTGCCGACAACGCCGGCGTCGACCAGGCGATGGCCGCCGGAGAAGGTAATATACCCGCCGACGGTGCCGCCGACGAGGGTGACGATCGCCAAGGGATCGATGACGTCGGGCACGAAGGTCTTCATGACCGCTTCGCCTACAGGCGGGGCCGAAGACACGGCGACGTACAAGGTCAGCACAATCATGACGACGCCTGCGGCCTGGGTGAATTTATCCATGAGCACGCCTGCTTCTTTAAACACGAAAATCGAAACGGCGATGACTGCGCTGATGGCCGCGCCGGTTACGGTATCCATGCCGAAGATGACGCTGAAGCCCATGCCGGCGCCGGCGATATTGCCGATGTTAAAGCCCAGGCCGCCCATGACGATCAGGGCCGCCACGACGTATCCCAAGCCGGGAAGGACCATATTGGCCACGTCCTGGCCGCGCTTTCCCGAAATGCCGATGACCCGCCATACGTTGAGCTGCGAGCCGATATCCAAAATAATAGACGTCAAGATGACGAAGCCAAAGCTGGCCAGCAGCTGCTCCGTAAACACGGTCGTCTGCGTTAAAAATCCCGGGCCGATAGACGACGTAGCCATCAGGAAGGCCGCGCCCATCAGCACGCTGAAATCAAATCCTTTTTTAGTTTTCATACTCTCGCCTCTTCCTCCTTCATCTCAAGACACCCTTACCGGTGTATAAAGGACGTTATCTGAATCTGTTCCTTCTGCAGCGCCTCGCCGATGCTCCTGGCAAAGGCCAGGGCCTTCGGGCTGTCGCCGTGAATGCAAACCGTATCGGCCTTGACGGGAATATCCTTGCCCGTCGCCGTACGGACCTTGCCTTCGGTAATCATCGTCAGTACCTGCCGTATCGACGCGGCGTCGTCTGTAATCATGGCGTTCGGCTGCGTCCGCGGCGTCAGCGACCCGTCTTCCTGATAGGTCCTGTCGGCGAATACCTCGCTGGCCGTCTGCAATCCCGCAGCTTCCCCGGCTTTGACCAGCCAGCTGCCGGCCAGGCCGAACAGCACCAGCTGCGGGTCGACATCGTACACGGCCTTGGCAATCGCTTCGGACATGGCCTGATCCTTGGCCGCCATGTTGTACAGGGCTCCGTGGGGCTTGACGTGCTGCAGCCTGCCGCCTTCGGCCTTGACAAAGGCCGACAGGGCCCCGACCTGATAGACGATTAAATCGTAGATTTCATCGGGCTTCATGACGATATTGCGGCGGCCGAAGCCGTTCAAATCCATAAAGCCCGGATGCGCGCCGACTGCCACGCCCCGTTCCAGAGCCAGGCGCACCGTCTTGTGCATGACGAAGGGGTCGCCGGCATGCATGCCGCAGGCGATATTCGCCGAGCTGACGTAATTCAAGACGTCGCTGTCGTTGCCGATAGTATACATGCCGAAGCTTTCGCCCAAATCGCTGTTTAAATCGATTTTCATCATCTGAAATTCCTCCCGTTTATTTTCATATTTTATACAAAAAAGCGCTGAATATTAAACATACTCAGCGCTTTTATCCAGTAAAGTATATTTATAATTCATTATAATATACCACGGAAACCCTTGTCAATATATAGTCATTTCGACTATTTTCTTAAATTTTTAATAAAAACAGGGCCTATCTTCCGTTCTGGCGGTACATTACATATTTTCACATACTTTAAAGATTTTTATTGCATCAATATAAATTTTTTTATTTTTATCGCTATAATCCTGCGTTTTTATTTTCAAATGAAATTTAATTGCGCCATTCGAAAACGCCGCGGTTCAGGACAGCCTTCCCCGTCGTCTTGTTGACCAGCTTGAAGTAAGCCGTTCCTTCACCCATCTTCCAAAGCTGCAGCATAACCGGCGTATCGGGGAACAAGACTGACGTCATCTGCGCCGCCATGCGGGTCATCCGTTCCGGCTCGCCCGGAATCAGCGCGCCTATCGCCATGCGGCAGGCAAAGCCGAAGGAGCACAGGCCCTGCATGAACGACGTTTCAAAGCCCATCTTCTGGGCGTACTGCGGGTCGACGTGCACTAAATTCGTATCGCCGGTCAAGCGGTACAGGAGGTTCTGCACGGGGCTGATATAATCGTCGATTTCAACGTCGGGACCCCTGTCGGGAATCTGGACGGGGCTCTTGGGCATGGGCGCGCCGCCGAAGCCGCCGGCTTCGTGAAAAAAGGTCGTCGAGTAGTTGGTGCATACGTCGTTGCCCGCCTCGTCGCGCACGTCGATGCGCGTGCGCACGACGGCGCCCTTGCCTTCGCCGCGGTCGTATACGTCTGTAATAACATCCTGGTACTGGAAGGTTCCCTTAATCGGATCGATAGGCCGGTGCATGATAATTTCGTGGTCCATGTTCAAGAAGGAAATAGTCGGCTTGATGATGTCATTGGCCAGCATAGACGCCGGCAGAGGCATCCACTGATACGGCCGGACGTTGACCGTCCCCCAGTACGGCACGGTACCGTAGGTCGGGATGGCCTTCAAATACTTCTCATAGGTATACATCAAATCGTCCCGCTTGGCTCCGACTGCCAAAGCGTACAATACGACGTCGCGCCAGTTGTACTCCAGATAGCGCAGCTCCATCTTTTTTCCTACGAGGATTTCATCCAATTTCAGCTTCATCATAATTCACTCCTTCACGTCTTATCAAGTCTATTATATACGTACTATTGTACACGATGGACGCAGGAATATCTACACTACATCCAGGCACCTGACTAGACTTTTATTGCCAATACCTGTCCAACTGAGCAGCAGCAGACTCTATATCGTTGACCAGCTTGCACGTGTGATACCCGTCTGCTACGGCATGATGGACCGACACGGCCAGCGGCAGCAGTATCTTTTCCCCAACAGTCGCAAACTTTCCAAACCGAATAAGGGGAAATAAGAGGGAATTTTCTGCGTACGTATCCTGGGAAAAAGACGTGAAATGAAGCCACGGCACAGCGGACACGGGACAAAAATTAGGCGGTTGGTTGGCTTTCGCTTTGACAAAGCCGCCTACATCTTTATACGTTTCCATATCGCCTACGATGCCGTCGTAAAAGGCACGGGCACAGGGATCGTAGGGGCTCCATATATCGGAAAAGGTCTTATCTTGTTCATGAAACAAGGTATAACACGGCACGACTTCGTCCCAATAGCCGAGACGGCCTTCGACGTCAAAACTCATGCGGAACTCCTGATTTTCATTGACGGCCCGCATAATCGCGTACAGCATAAGAGGGAAAAATTTTAACTTCCTCTCTTTTTGAAACACTCGCAGCGGCGCAATATCAATATGGGCCGTCAGCGTATACCGGCATTTGATTTGGTTATAATAATAGTTGAAGTGGCCGCTGCGGGGCCACGTTTCCCAGTTGATGAAATGAAATGACCTTGCCATAAAAACCCTCCTACTGCCGGGCCTCCATCGCCCGGATTAGATTATCTTTTCTGCTATCAGCACATTCACGGGATACCTCCGCTTTGGCCATCAAATATGGCTCTTCCTCAGGAAGCAATAAACCAGGCGGCTTGGAAGCAAAAGTATTCAGAACACATACGCCGCCCAGCCCACAGGCGCAGGATTCCTTTATGATTTCACAGCGCCGCGACGGCAACAGAAGACGGAATATCCGCTTGAAAACAGTATATCATAGTCCTGCATCGGAATATATTCTTTTATGCCGGCGCGGAAAAAAGGAAAAACAATTCATAAGACCAAAGCATACCAGCCCTCGCCTGGCACAGAGCCGCTGACTGCGGAAGCCGCGCAATATCTGACAGCATCTATCCCCGTTACCATGCAGAAATAGGCAGACAAAGATAAGCGCAGCCTTTTAGCCGCCGACTCCTGCGTCGTAGCATGATTCGGGTAAAAACCATGCGGATTCGTTTATGTATTGATAGGCTCATTTTTATACAATCTTAATACGCTCATCGGCTTCTTTACGCCGCAGTAAGTTCATCTGTGATACAATAATATAATAATCATAATAAGTATCATGAATCGGGTGAATGATATTGGAACCATCAACTTATCCGGAGCTGCATTACCAGCCCAAACAGGGAAAACTGAAAATCTTCTTTGGCTATGCTGCCGGCGTCGGCAAAACATATGCTATGCTAAAAGCAGCCCATCGAGCCAAGCAACAGGGGTTCGATGTCGTCGTTGGATACATTGAGCGGCATACACGCCCCGACACGTTAGCGCTTGTAGAAGGCCTGGAGCAGATTTCCAACAAACTCATCGATTACAAAGGAATTACCTTAAAGGAATTCGACCTAGACGAAGCACTTGCACGACACCCGCAAATACTTCTCGTCGACGAGCTGGCTCACAGCAATGCGCCAGGATGCCGCCATGCCAAGCGGTATCAAGATGTAGAAGAATTGCTCCGCAGCGGTATCGACGTGTATACGACAGTAAACGTCCAGCATTTAGAATCCCTTCACGACTTAGTAGACTCCATCACACAAGTTGCGGTCAGCGAACGCATTCCTGACTCGGTTTTCGATTCAGCAGACCAAGTTGAACTTGTCGATATCGAACCGGATGATCTCATCGCACGACTTCAGTCAGGCAAGGTCTACCAACACCAGCAGGCAGCCCGTGCATTAACCCATTTCTTCACAAAAGACAACTTAATTGCATTACGGGAAATTGCCTTGCGCCGCACAGCCGACCGCTTGAGCCGTAAAGCCCAACAATCAGGAAATAAGACAGCTGCAAAAGCTGGTGAACACATCTTGATCTGCTTGTCCGGAGCGCCATCAAATGCCAAAGTAATCCGTACGGCAGCCCGTATGTCTGAAGCGTTCCACAGCGGATTTACAGCGCTTTTCGTCGAAACATCGGAAACTAAAGAGCTGACAGGAAACAGCTTAAAACGCCTGCGCGACAATATACGTCTGGCAGAGCAGCTTGGCGCGCAGATTACGACTGTTTACGGCGAAGATCCGGCAGAGCAAATTGCCGAATATGCCAAACGCAGCGGCATCACAAAAATCGTACTTGGAAGGACAAATCATCGGGCAGGAACATTTTTTAAAAATAAGACGTTGATAGACAAGCTCACCGATATGGCCGGCGACATTGATATTTATATTATCCCAGACTCACAGCCGCTGTACAAGAAAAAATTTTCCCTCTTTCGCCAGCAAGCCCCTGTCTTTCGCTGGAAGGATTTTTTAAAAACCTTAACCGGTACTGCAGCTGCAACATTAATCAGTTTGGCCTTTTATACACTTGGGTTCAGAGAAGCTAATATCATTATTGTATACCTCCTAGGCGTCCTGCTGACAGCTATATGGACCCGCGGGCGGTTATACGGTGCACTTGCATCGCTTTTCAGCGTATTCGCCTTTAACTTTTTTTCACAGAACCCCGCTTTACATTTGTCGTAACAGATCATGACTATCCGATTACCTTCTGCATCATGCTTATTGCCAGCATGATTTCCTGCACGTTAGCAACGCGCGTAAAAAAACAAGCGCGCTTGTCGGCGCAAAAGGCATATGCCATGGAGCTGCTCATCAACAGCAATCAAAAACTGCAGCAAGGACAGGACGAGCAGGATATTATACAAATCGCTGCCGAACAGCTTGTAGCATTATTGAACCGCCCGATCTTGTACGCTTTAGCCGGCAAAAATCGGGAACTTGAATTCCATGCCGTACCACTATCGGAAGCAAGTAAACTCATCGGTACCATGACGACAACTGAACGGGCCGTCGCCGACTGGGTCGTCAAAAACAACAAACATGCCGGTGCAACTACATCTACCCTGTCTCACGCCCGCAACCTGTATTTATCAGTCCGCGGTAATCAAGAGGTCATGGGCGTCATAGCCATTCCGTCACAGTACTATCCATCTCTTGACGTATTTGAAAAAAATCTCATGATTTCCATATTAAACGAATGCGGGTTAATTCTGGAACGGCGGCGTTTGCGTGAGGAAAAACAGCAAATCGAAATGGAAACACAGCGTGAGCGGCTTCGTGCCAATCTGCTTCGCGCCATTTCCCATGACCTGCGCACGCCATTGACAAGCATCAGCGGCAACGCCGGAATCTTAATGGAAAAAAGCATCGCGCTGGACGAAAAGAAAAAGCGGGATATATACACTTCCATGTACGACGATGCCATGTGGCTCGTCAACCTGACAGAAAACTTATTGTCCATTACGCGCATCGAAAATGGCACGATGAATTTGCAAACAAATGCCGAACTCATTGACGACGTATTCCGCGAAGCACTGTCTCACATAGACCGTAAAGCCTCGGAACATCATATTTCCATAGATCTGGAAGACGAACTGCTCATGGTCAACATAGACGCACGGCTTATCGTGCAAGTCATTATCAACATCGTAAACAACGCTGTCAAATACACCCCTTCTGGTTCCCATATCTGTTTATCGGCAAAGAAACAAGAATCCATGGCCTGTATCTGTATCAGCGACGACGGTCCGGGTATTTCCGAAGAAGCCAAACATCATCTGTTCGATATGTTTTATACTGCTGGCATCGGCAAAGCCGACAGTCGGCGCGGTCTGGGCTTAGGTCTCAGCTTATGCAAGTCTATTATTGAAGCTCATGGCGGTACTATTTCCGTTTATGACAATACACCGCACGGCGCATCCTTTGTATTTACATTACCGTTAGAGGAAGTGAACTTACACCATGTATAAGCCGAAAATACTCATTGTAGAAGACGATCCAGCCATTACCAATCTTCTGCGGACGACGCTGGATACGCAGGAATATCAGTATCATACAGCAAAGAATGGCGCCGGCGCATTGCTTGAAGCCGTATCTTACAATGCCGATGTCATCATACTCGATCTAGGCCTTCCTGATATGGACGGCGTCGATATTATTCACAAAATCCGCACGTGGAGCAGCGTGCCTATTATCGTCGTAAGCGCCCGCAGCGAAGATGCCGATAAAGTCAGCGCACTCGACGCCGGCGCCGATGACTATCTGACGAAACCCTTTAGCATTGACGAGCTGCTGGCCCGGCTGCGCGTAGCCCTGCGCCGGAGCCGGTCAGATGAGACGGCCCCGCAGGGCGAATCGGTTTATCACAACGGCGAGCTGTCTATTGACTATGCCGCCGGCTGCGCCTATTTAAACGGCGAAGAACTTCATCTGACGCCTATTGAGTATAAGCTTTTATGCGTACTGGCCAAAAACACCGGTAAAGTCCTGACGCATAATTACATTTTAAAAGAAGTCTGGGGCAGCGCATGGGCTTCTGATATGCCGTCGCTGCGCGTATTTATGGCGACGCTGCGAAAAAAAATCGAGAAAAAAACGTCATCGCCTCAATATATTCAAACTCATATCGGCATAGGCTACCGCATGATACGAAAATAAAGAACAGGGTCTGCCGCACCTTTTCATGATATGCTCCCTTCTAGGTAGACAAGTGAAATAATAAAAACTTGCCACTTAGGAGGGAGTATATTTTATGTCTGAAGATGCAAAAGAATTATCGCCAGAAGAAAAACTCTGGGCGGTAAAGGAATACCTTTCCGGTAAAGGTAGTACGTACTCTATTGCGGATAAGAATGGAGTTACAGATACCAGTATTCGAAGATGGGTAGACCGTTACAAGATAGATGGGGAAACAGCCTTTCACAGAAAGATAAGGCATCCCCTCTGCCAAGCAGGCGTTCATACCATCCGTGCCTTCATAACCAATTCACGGCACCTGGCTTCTCTTTTACGTCACAAAGCCAGCCCGCATACTAAGTACCCTACGGCGCTGAAAACAGTCGCCATAATCGCGTAGGGCAATTGAGATAAGGCATGATCCATGTTTTGTATGTTACAGCAGCTCGACGTAAGCACCGTCGCGTCAGAATAAAAGCAAGCATGACTGCCCAACACGGCGCCGGACACAATAGCCCCCATCGTCAGCAATAAGTCGGCCTCCAGCGAAACTGCCATCGGAAGCATAACCGGCGACACGACAGCCGTAACGCCCCAACAGCTGCCCGTAGAAAAAGTTAAAGAAGCGACAGTTAAGAATACAATCACAGGAAAAACGCTGCTATCCATATACGGCTCCATACTTTCAATCGCATACTCGGCAATACCGATATCCGTCATGGCCTGCTGCATAAAGAAAGCAAAGAAAATAATCGCAACAGTAGGAATCATATTGCAGAAACCGTGCATCATAAGATCGCAGTACTTGCAGACCGTCATTTTTCCCCGTGGAATGTATAGTATAAAACAAACGGCGATAGCCGCCATAACGGCCTGGAGCAGATCTTCCATCATAATCGCGCCCCCTGTAAGTACGCCGATAGGAATCAGAAAGTCCCACAAATTTCCCGTCATATTTGATGCATCAGCCCATTCTTTCTCTTCTTCCAGGTTCAGCTCTTTGCTTTCCGGCGAATATACATTTCCCGTTTGCCTTACTCTCTCATAGGCCGCTTTCATACGGCCAAGCTTCGGCAGCGCATCATAACAAAACAGCGGCACAAGGATAATGGCGGCAATAGCATAAAAAATATACGGAATTACGTGGCAAAACGTCTGGAGCGGATCGCCCAGCCCCAGCTGCGGCACGCCGTTTTCACTGCAAAACAAGTTGGCAAAAAAGACAGCCCACGTGGAAAACGGAAGAAGCGCACATACCGGCGCGCCTGTCGAATCAATGATATAAGAAATCGTTTCCCTGGGAATCTTATTTTTATCTGTTAGCTTCTTCATACACGTACTAATCGTCATGATATTTAAATAATCATCGACGAAGATGACGATGCCCATAATCCAGGTAACCAGCATCGTCGTCTTAGGGCCGCAGCAAATTCGATCAAGCCATGCAGCAAACCCCAGCGTACCGCGGGCTGCTCCAATTAAGGCAATTAAACTGCCAAACAAAGCGCAAACCATAAATACCCATTGATTCTGCCGATTAGCCAGCACCGAAAACATGACTTCTATCCACGCGGTCACACATCCCCATCCATTCGTAATGACATAGACCAGGCAGGTACCGATAAACAAAGGCTCCAAAGTCCGCTTGGTACGAAGAGCTAATATAATAACAACCACAATAGGAATTAAGGACCATACGCCGTAATTCACTTGAAATCACCTCTTAAAAATTTTTCATCAGTATACCATTCATCTCCTTAAAACAGTGCAAAACATGAATCGTTCAGATTAATGTTGCAAAAAGCTCTTTCCTATATTTCCAGCCGACACGTACTATATGCAGTAATCCTTCAAGACGTCTAACAGCTATCTGCATGCCGGCGTCGTCCGTATAGCCACGCAGCCGCTTCTTGTCAAATAACGCAGCCGGTATAGGGCAAATATTCCTTATTATCCTGCTTTTTTATTCCGAGGCCTCCGTCGTTCATCCCTTCGTCTCTATTGCACGCATACCTCAGAAAGCCTCTGTAAAGCGCCCCCAATCCTTCAAACCAATATGTCCAATTCTGCTGAAACCCATTCTCCAGACTATCGGGCTACCAGCTTTAACCCAAGTAAAAAAACGCTATGACGCGCCTGAGAAAGCAAAAGTCTTCTGTATCGCGCATAGAAAAAGACGGAGGCAACAGTAATATGCCGTTGTCTCCGTCTTTTCCAGATAACCTGTCGTTTATAAAATTCCCATAGCTTTTCCAATTTGGATATTAGCCATCAATACGTTGACGGTAGGCTCGCCAAAGACCCCCAGTACCTTTCCTTCCGTGTTGGCCTTGATAATCTCGCGCACGGTCTCTTCGCTCAAGCCGGAAGCGTTCGCAATTCGCGGAACCTGTACTTCGGCAGCTTCCGGAGAAATGTGCGGATCCAGACCGGAGCCCGATGCCGTCAATAGATCTGTCGGAATATCAGAGGCCTGAACGCCAGGATTTCTAGCTAAAAACACCTGCATATCGGTTTCTACGCGGTCGCGCAGGGCCGGATTTGACGGAGCATAGTTGTTAGACCCGGAGCTCAAACCGGAAAACTCGGTACCGTCCAAATACCGCTGGCTTCCATTGCCATCTTCTGTGTATACATTATAATGGTAGGCCGACGGACGGCTCCACAAATAATAATCTTGTGTAAATTCCTGCCCGACAAATGCCGTACCTACGGCCTGCCCGTTGACAGTAACAATATTGCCCTTGGACTGGCTTGGGAATAACACAGCTCCCAGGCCGCTTAATGCGCAGGGAAACAAAAAGCCGCAAATAAACATAAGCACCACTGATGCTGTTATCGCCTGCCGCGTACCGTCAATGATATTCTTCATGGCTTCATTCATCATACCAAGCATCCTTTCTTACAATCCAATAACTGAAAGCAACGGATAAATCATCAGGTCAATAATCTTGATTCCCGCAAAAGGCACGATTATGCCGCCGACGCCATAAACCAGCAGGTTCCGCGCCAAGAGGCGGCCCGACGACATCGGCCGGTACGCCACGCCTTTCATGGCCAGCGGAATCAGGCAGGGAATGATGATGGCGTTAAAGAGCAATGCCGATAAAATAGCGCTGTACGGCGTCGCAAGATGCATGATATTCAATACGCCGAGCTGCGGAATCGCCATCATAAACATAGCGGGAATAATAGCGAAATATTTCGCTACGTCGTTGGCAATGGAAAAGGTTGTCAGGCTGCCGCGCGTAATAAGGAGCTGTTTTCCGATTTCTACGACTTCCAAAATCTTCGTCGGATCAGAATCCAAATCCACCATATTAGCCGCCTCTTTCGCCGCCGTGGTGCCGCTGTTCATAGCCAGGCCCACATTTGCCTGAGCCAATGCAGGCGCGTCGTTTGTACCGTCGCCGGTCATCGCAACGATTTTGCCTTCGGCTTGCTCTTTTTTAATGAGAGCAATTTTGTCTTCAGGTTTGCATTCTGCAACAAAACCGTCCACGCCGGCTTCTTTCGCGATCGTCGCCGCTGTCAGCGGATTGTCGCCGGTACACATGATCGTCTTGATCCCGATAGCGCGAAGACGTTCAAATCGTTCTGCCATACCGGGCTTTACCATATCCTTCAAGTAGATGACGCCTAAAATCTTATTGTTTTCGCAAACAGTCAGCGGCGTACCGCCCAAGCCGGCGATATGGTCGACCTTCTGCTGCAAATCGGCAGGTATATCGCCGCCCAACGATTGCACATACTGCGAAATGGCGTCAGACGCGCCTTTGCGCACTTTCGTCCCGTTAGGAAGATCTACGCCGCTCATGCGAGTCTGAGCCGTAAAGGGAATAAATTCAGATCCGGCAGTTTCGTTACTTGTATCGCCTAAACGCCGCGCCAACTCTAACGTCGACTTGCCTTCCGGCGTATCGTCGCGCAGGCTGGTCAAGGCGGCGCAGCGAATCAATTCGCTGCGGCTCGCGCCGGCTACAGGTACAAAATCAGCAGCCAGGCGATTGCCGTATGTAATCGTCCCGGTTTTATCTAAAATCATCGTATCTACGTCGCCGCAAGCTTCAACGGCCTTTCCGGACATGGCGATCACATTGAAACGCGTAACGCGGTCCATGCCGGCAATACCAATAGCCGACAAAAGTCCGCCAATCGTCGTCGGAATCAGGCAGACCGTCAAGGCGATAAGGGTAGACGTCTGCAACTGTACGCCAGAATACAGACCGATGGGATACAGCGTCACAATGACAATCAAAAAGATGATAGTCAACGAAACAAGAAGCGTATTCAAGGCAATTTCATTCGGCGTCTTCTTCCGCGACGCCCCTTCGACCAGCGCAATCATGCGGTCTAAAAAGCTGTTTCCTGCGTCGGACGTAATGCGTATTTTAAGCCAGTCAGAAACAACGGTCGTACCGCCTGTAACAGAGCAAAAGTCGCCGCCTGATTCACGGACGACGGGAGCTGATTCGCCAGTAATCGCCGATTCGTCAACAGACGCAATCCCCTCGATGACTTCACCATCGCCGGGAATGACGTCTCCTGCCGATACGATGACGACGTCGCCCCGTTTAAGCTCGCTCGATAAGACGCCCCTTTCCGTTCCGTCGTCAGAAAGAAGGCGAGCCTGCGTATCTTTCTGCGTTTTCTTCAAGCTCGCAGCCTGGGCTTTGCCTCTTCCTTCAGCAACAGCTTCGGCAAAGTTAGCAAATAATACGGTGACAAACAAGACAGCGCAGACGATACCATTGTATACCCGTACGTTCGTCCCTCCTCCGGCGTCGCCAAATACATCAGGAGCTATAAAAAGAACTAAGGTAATGAAAAAACCAATTTCAACGACAAACATAACCGGATTTTTCATCATGTATATGGGATTTAGTTTCTTAAAGGAACCAATAACAGCCTGACGGAGTATTTCAGGCGTAATTAACGGTGTTTGCTTTTTTTTGCTCATAACGTTCCTCCTGGAATCAAAGAGTAAGATGTTCGGCAATCGGCCCCAGCGCAAGTACGGGGAAGAAGGTCAGCGCCGCAAAGATATATACGACAAAGGCCAAAACGACGGCAAAACTCGTCGTATCGGTATGCAAGGTGCCGATCGTCTCGTTAACAAAGCGCTTTTTCATCAGAGAGCCGGCTATCGCAAGCTGGATAACGATAGATATGTACCGGCCAAAGAACATCGCCAGCCCTGTCGTGATATTCCAAAACGTCGTATTATCAGCCAGGCCCTCGAACCCTGAACCGTTATTCGCCGCTGCCGAAGCATATTCATATAAAACTTGGGAAAGACCGTGAAAACCAGGATTGGTAATCCCTTCCGTACCTCCCGACGTCCCTACAGCCAAAGCAGAAAACGCCAGGATAAGCAGCGGATGGACAATGATGCACAAGGCTGTCAATTTCATTTCCCGGCCTTCAATTTTCTTGCTCAAGTATTCCGGCGTCCTGCCGATCATCAGCCCGCAGATAAATACAGCCAGAATAGCGTACATAATCATATTCATCAGTCCGACGCCCTTACCGCCAAAAACGACGTTGAGCATCATATGAAGCATAGGAATCATGCCGCCGAGAGGGGTCAGGGTATCATGCATGTTATTGACCGTACCAGTCGTAAACGATGTCGTAACTGTCGTAAATAACGCCGACTGCGCAACGCCGAAACGCACTTCTTTTCCTTCCATGCTGCCCATAGACTGGCTCAGCCCGGCTTGAGCCAATACAGGATTGCCCTGGCTTTCTGCCCAGAAGCATACGCTCAGTCCGATGAGGAAGATAATGCCCATAGCGGCAAACATACTGCGGCCTTCTCTGCCAAAAAATCGGGCCATCAGTCCTGCCGGATTCGCTTTCACAGGCGCCGCTCCACTATCGCCGGCAAAACCTGCAGGGGCAATCGCTGCGTCACGCTTGCGGTCGCGGACCATGTTTCCGAAGGTCACGACGCAGGAACCAGGTAAAAGCATCATGGCGTACAGTTCAATCAAATCAGAAAGAATCGTCGGATTTTCAATAGGCGTAGCTGAATTCGCGCCGATAAAACCGCCGCCGTTCGTCCCAAGGTGCTTAATGATTTCCAGCGAGGCCACAGGGCCCATGGCAATGATTTGCTTTGCCCCTTCTATCGTATTGACGACGAGATTTTCAGAAAAGTTCTGGGGAACGCCCTGCCATATGAGAAGCAGTCCGCCGGCAATAGAAAACGGCAGCAGCACGCGCGTCGTAATGCGGACGAGATCGGCAAAGAAATTGCCGACATGGTCGGCCGAGGAACCAGCTAACCCGCGGATAAAGGCAATACAGGCGGCGTACCCTGTCGCGGCGGAAACGAACATCATATACGTAATAACCAGCATTTGCGATAAATAGGATAAGCCTGCTTCACCAGAATAATGCTGCAAGTTCGTATTGGTCATAAAGCTGATAATGGTATTAAAAGAGAGAAATTCTTCCATTGCGCCGATGTCATTAGGATTGAGCCACGCTATATATTGCAGGCGCAATATAGCATAGCCCAAAAAAATCATGACGGCATTCGTCCCGACTAAAGCAAATGCGTATTGTTTCCAGGTCATCTGGCCCTGGGGTCTAATGCCGCAGACAGCGTAGATGCAGCCGTCGACGCGATCAAACAGCGGATCTGCAAAGGTACGCTTTCCCGCTGCAATCTTATATACATACTGACCTACGGGAACGACCACTATCAAATAAATAATAATGGACAATATAATTTGTAACATACTCAGTTCCTCCTGTAGATATTAAAACTGTTCCGGGTGCACTAATGCGTAAACAAGATACAAGCCTAACAGCATAGTGATACTTCCAAGGATTAACATGATTTCTTCCTCCTTATTCGCTTCTATTTACCTGGCTGCCGCACCATTTGATCAACAAAAATACAATGCCGATGCAAAGGGCGGTTATACCTATGACTGCAAGATCTGCCATATGCGTATCCTCCTGTCTTTCATTTTTGTATTATGATGATAGCACGTTTGCTATAAGCATAGTCTTCATATTTTTACCTGGCCGTTAAGATAGTATAAATAGTAAATTCGCCGGCCACAGTCAGTTGGCAGAAATCACTCCGCAACAAACCTTTTGCAAGTCAATGCAAAACGCCGTATCATAAACATATGACCTAAACCATACAGACAGGACGTGAAAGTAATGGCGCAGCATATTACAGTCGTTGAATACGATCCTCATTGGAAAGAAGCTTATGAGAAAGAAACCGCCCTACTGCAAAACATCTTGGGAAAAAATTGCACAGCTATATATCACATCGGCAGTACAGCCGTACTCAACCTGGCGGCCAAACCCATTATCGACATCATGCCCGTCGTCGCCGTCTTATCTGTCGTCGACCAGAAAAAGGCGGATTTCGAGAAAATCGGATATGAATATTTAGGCGAATTCGGCATGGCCGGACGGCGCTACCTGCGTAAAGGAGGCGACGAACGAACGCATCAAGTGCATATTTTCCAAGAAAATGACCTCTACAACATTGAGCGTCACCTGGCTGTCCGCGATTTCCTGCGAACTCACGAAACAATAGCTAGTCAATACGGCGCATTGAAAAAATCCTTGGCTCGTTGCTATCCCTATGACATCGAATCCTATTGCGACGGCAAAGATGCATTTGTAAAAAACTGGAGCAACAGGCGCTGCGCTGGAAAGAAACCCATGCCGCAGCGCATAATTTGACGAGCCGTTCTATAAATGATATAGTTAAAATTAAATAAAGTTAAAAATATGTCGTGCAAGGGTCTATTTTCTTATACAGCCAAAAGAGCCGTATGGCCTGGTTATATAAAAACAGGATGAGTTCAACGCCATGCCGATACGGCACGCACTGAAAGGGGATTGAGCTATGAAAAACACGGTAGCCACATTACAAGCACAAAAAGATAATCATGACAAGATTACCATGCTCACGGCTTACGACTACTCGACAGCCAAAATTATGGACGAAGCAGGCATCAACATGCTGCTCGTCGGCGATTCCCTCGGCATGGTCATGCTCGGCTATGAAGACACCCTGCCGGTCACAATGGAAGACATGATCCATCACACCAAAGCCGTATCGCGCGGCGCAAAAAACGCCTTCGTCGTCGGCGACATGCCCTTCATGTCCTACCAGACATCCATTTACGACGCCGTGTACAACGCCGGCCGCCTCATGAAGGAAGGCCGCTGCCACGCCGTCAAGCTCGAAGGCGGCATGAGCGTATGCCCGCAGATTCAAGCCATCGTCGAAGCGGGAATCCCCGTCGTCGGCCACATCGGCCTGACGCCCCAGTCGGTCAACGCCTTAGGCGGATTTAAAGTACAAGGCAAGAGCGAAGAAGCGGCCCGCAAGCTCATCGAAGAAGCCAAGGCCGTCGAGGCGGCCGGAGCCTTTGCCATCGTCCTCGAATGCGTACCGGCAAAACTCGCCGAGCTCATTACGGCATCCCTGCGCATCCCGACCCTCGGCATCGGCGCCGGCGTCCACTGCGACGGCCAAATCCTGATTTATCAGGACATGCTGGCCCTGTTCAGCGACTTTACGCCGAAATTCGCCAAGCAGTTCGCCAACGTCGGAGCCCTCATGAAGCAGGCCTTCGCCGACTACATCAAGGAAACAAAAGAAGGCGCCTTCCCCGGCCCGGAACACGGCTTTAAAATCGACGACGAAGTCATTGAAAAATTAAAACAGTAAAAAACAAAAAAGCTATGCCTTCCCATGGAAGACATAGCTTTTGATCGTTGATACGCCATATGCCAAAAATATATACGACAGCCTTTGACATAGCCCGTATATATCGCATATACTAAACATCTAGGCGCTGCAAAAAGCGGTAGGCGGTTAATCCTGGCCCCGGAAAGGGGCGATGCCCTATGACACCATACGACCTGTTGGCCTTCGTGTTCTTAGTGGCAATTTGCATTATTGCATTAAAAGCATAAAAGGAAATCCGCCCCACAGCTACCAACTATAGGCGGATTTTCTTTTTTCCTATGATATGGGGCTGACCGTTGCCGGCAGCGCCTTTTTTCTATGTTTATTATACGTAAATCCTGTCAATTCGTCAAATATCCGAGACGCTACGGCTCGTAAATATCGCCGTATTCCTTATGCCGTTTGAGCCACGCTGACGCATAGGAACACGACGCGCCGGTTTTACGGCCTGTACTGCGGATGTAATCCGCCGCGGCCTGCACCAGCATTCCCGCCGTTCCCTGCCCCTGCTGCGACGGGTCGACGCCCGTATGGACAATATCGTATTTCCCGTTCTGATCCTGAAGGAAATCAATCTCACCGACAGTCTTTCCCTCTTCATCTTCTATCCAAATTCGCTTGTCGCTGTATAACATCTTCATGGCATATCATCTCCTTTATTTCTAGTATATCCCATGGAGGCTGCCATGTATGTTGTTTTTCTAACAGAAAAGTATATCAAAAAAGAATGCTATTCCCATTTAATCCTTTTTGAATCATCTACATACAGCTCTTTATTTCGAATATCCTTTTTCAGCATGGAAAAGAAGGTAATCAACAGCAAGGCAATAACCAAAAGCAGCGGAATAACGATGAGACTTGTAACAGACTGTATTGTTGTCAGCACATTTAATCCCGGTACAAACTGCTCTAAACAAAGAATTCCTAATGGTAAAAGCAATACTAAAAATCCCCAAAAAACCTTATACCAGCTTGCAGGCTCTTCATCGTTTTTAAGATTTTTAGACGTTAACGTTGCAACTACCGTCGACGCTGCCGTAGCACCGCAAGCTAAGGTAACAAATACGACGACCATATACACGACGATAGCTATTGCCGACAACGGGAGAGACTGCAAAACAGCCAGCACGGCTACATTATTTCCGCTGTCCATTGCAATTTGAGATAATTGCAGTCCGTTGACCAACTGTTGATAGATGCCGTAATTTCCCAGTACGGCAAAAGCCAGCCAGCAAGCCAAGGTGGTCCAAATGCATCGAACGATTGCAATCTCACGGAAGGTTCTTCCGTATGAAACACGAGCCAGCCATAAGCCGTCCGAAATAGTACAGCCTAAATACCATGCCCAGTAAAATACGGTCCACTGCTGCACAAACCCAGTTTGCGCAATAGCGTCGGTATTAAAACTCATGTGAACAAATTCGCGAATATTCGTACCAACAGCCATTGTAAAATTATTGATAATAAACGACGTCGGTCCCGCCAGAAGGATAAACAAGAAAAACGCCAAAGCCAATTTAACATTGAAATTACTGATAATGCTGATGCCTTTTGCAATACTCTTAGATGTTGAAAGGATAAAAAACACCCCAAACACGACAATAACAGCTATCCGCAACCCAAAAGTAATTTCAACGCCTAACAAATATCCAGCTAATTCTGCCAAGATAGACGTCCCCAAGCCAAATGTGCAAACTAAGCCACCAATATATCCAAAAGCTACTAATCCATCTATTACTTTCCGAAGAACTTTTATCGGCAAAGAGTTTCCTTTTAACACAGATTTGCACAAATCCGAAAGATTTAGAGAATCAACTTTTTTGTTCCAAAAGATATAGCCTAAGGCTAACGACACAGGCAAATAGATCGCCCAAGCGGCAAATCCCCAATGAAACATTCCGTAAGGCAATGCATACTCATACGCCTGAATAGATTGCGGCGCAATGCCAAAGGGCGGCGTCTCCACATAATACATCCATTCAACCATGCCAAAAATAAAAATTCCCGCACCGGCAGCAGAGCACATGTTCATCGCCGCCCAGGAAAACGTCTTATAGTGAGGCTTCGCATTCGCGCCGCCAAGACGAATATCTCCGTATTTGGAGAACATAATAAATACAGCAAAGACAGAACTAAGAAACGCAATCAACATAAAGGCCCAAGGAAAATTTATTGTCATGACATCGTAAAAAACGCTAATGACATACGCCGTTCCTTCGGGAACAACAATCATAGGAATGACCAAAGCAAATAGTAATCCTACGCCTAATAATGCAACAGGCAGATTGATATTTTTTAACATTCCATTTCCCCCTTTACTTAGCTTTTGCAAACACAGTAAGAGCTTGGCGAAAATCAGCAATCAAGTCCTGTATATCCTCTATTCCGACAGAAATACGAATCAAGCCTTCTTCCATTCCCATTTTAATTAACTGTTCCGTGGTAAATTCAAAACGAAACGCTGTGGCTGGATGAGCAATAGTCGTCTTATAGCCTCCTAATGTGCCGAGATATTTAACAAGCTTGAGCCGATGCATAAATTCATTCACTTTTTCCCGATCATCTTCTACCCGAAAACTGAGCATCGCACCGCAGCCATTTGGCATTAACTGCATCGCTAATTCATGCTGGGGATGATTTATCAGCGACGGATAGTTAACGTACCGCACATGGCAATCTTCCTGCAGAGCTTCAGCCAGTGCCTTTGCATTCGCAAACTGTCGGGACACCCGCATCTCCATTGTTCGAATACTTCTCAGCATAAGCCAAGAGCTATTCGGATCCAAGCAGGTTCCAAACAATAAATAATCAGCATATATCTTTTTCATCAGTTCATTGCGTCCTGTAATGCAACCAGCCGTGAGATCGCTGTGTCCACCGAAATATTTCGTCATGCTGTGGATAACAATATCAGCTCCGTGTTCAAGGGGACGCAGGGCAAAGGGGGTGGTAAACGTGCTGTCCACAACGACCAGTGCTCCGACACGATGAGCTATATCGACAATACTGTCTATATCTACTACGCGAATAAGTGGATTCGTTATAATTTCCGTATAGATAATCTTCGTATTGTCTCTAACAGCACGCTGTACTTCCTCGCGATTTGTTAAGTCAACATATGTCACTTCCATGCCGAATTTAGTAATAATCCGGTCAAACAACTCAATCGTTTCACCATAAATTGCATTGCTTGTAATAATATGATCGCCAGCCTTCGCTAACGAAAGGAGGGTTGTAGAAATAGCAGCCATCCCGGAAGAACACACTAAAGATTGTTCTCCCTGTTCCAGAAAAGACACTGCATCCGCTACATTATCCCGATTCGGATTTGCTGTGCGGCAATAATAATATTTATTGCCCTGACTGGCGTTATCATAATCGTCCATATCGCAGATAATATTCGCCGTCGACACATAAATAGGCGGGGTTTCCGGCCTCTCCACCGGCATTTTAGGTTCGCTGCCTACATAAAGAATTCCTGTCTTTTTAGTTACGGTTTCATACATCATGCATTCGCCTCCATTAAATATTGTCAAAATATCGGTTCTTTTCTTTCTACGTAAAGGGTAAACCTTAAGGTCGGAGGCGAGTCAAATACTTTTATATTAAAAAAAAGAATAGCACCGCCATGATGCAGCGCTATTCTTCTAAAAAAACGATAGTATGCAACTGATTAATTGCATTTTTATCATCACTTTATACATTTTCCTTTGCCTGTAACCTTCTTGCTACAACAATGTTGCGCAAAAACGCCTTATGAAATATAAATTTGAATCTCATACGGCGCATTGCTCCAATCTACCAGATTTTCTTCAAATTCAAGCGCCAATACCATATTCGGCAAATTATGATCGGGAAAAAATTTTTTCAGCGCGTTTACGTCCCACTGTTCTTTCAATATAGGCGTCCTAAAACAAAGATATTCCCCTGCGGGGAGCACCTTATATTCTGAAACATATTCCTTAGGTCGGCGCGTTAAATACGTAAAATACGATTTAGGCCTGAATGTGCCGGAAAAAAAGTCGGAAACAGACATAACATATCCATATTGTCTCCGATAAGGCAAATCCCGAAGACGATCCGAGCCCTTCGCCTCTGCCAAACGGATTTCCATATCGGCCAATTCATCCGTGTCATAGCAAGGCACCTGAATGATATGCCGTTCGGGCAAGTATAAATGATACCATTGCTGCAAATCCGACGTTCGGCTCATATAGGTAAAACAATCAATGTACCATTCTATATCTTTTATACGCTCTTTAACCCGCTCTAATTCCCGATGTGCATTTCGCCATTCTGCTTCTAAGGCTTGAATCATAGCCTCCGCCGTTCCATCTTTAATAATCGCGCCAATTTCCGCTAGATTAAGGCCCAACCCCTGCAAATATTTTATCCGATCAATGATATGAAATTGATCGTACGTATACCATCGATACCCCGTATCTTCTGATATTTTCTTAGGTTTTAAAATTCCGATTTTCTCGTAATGCCTAAGAGTCGTTGTTGTCACGCCTAATAATTTTGCTGTTTCCCCGATAGAGTAATACTCTTTCATCATATTATCCCCTATATACCGCGATTAAAACGCATCCCATTCGGCAAAGCGCTCGTTCATGCGCTTTTTCTTTTGCTTCGCCTTTGCCGGCCCTTCTGACGCCGGGCCGAAGGGCATTTTTCCTGCTTCTACTGTGCGCTTATAGAACAGGGCGACGGCTTCTTCTTCGCTTAATCCCATGCGGGCAAAGATAGCCGCCGCTTCCTTGCGCAGCTGTTCATCTATCATCCTGGTGTTCCGCCCCTTTCTCCATACGCCTGCGATGGCGTTCTTCCGCTTCGCCGTTGATGCCGTCGAGAGTCGCCATATGCCCTACGGCATACAGCATTGTCTTCAGCATGACGACGCCCAGCACAGCTCCCGTACCTTCTCCCAGAGCCATGTCAGCGTGGATAGGCACGTCGTATTCATCTATACCGCACAGCCGCAAGGCCGCGCTCATGCCGGGCTCGCGGGAAATATGCGACGGCAGCGCATACTGCCGCACGGCCGGATGGGTCTTCACGGCGCAGGCCAGGGCTACGGCTGTAATAAATCCGTCGATGTAAAACGGCAGATGAACGTCGGCACAGGCCAGCATTGCGCCGTACAAGGCAACTAAGTCGAATCCGCCGACGCAGCGCAGGGCGTCCTCCGGCGTCTGGATTTCCTCTTTATATTTTTGCAGCGCCTCCTTGACGACCTGCTCTTTGTGAAACCAAAGGCGGTAATTGCCCCTAGACGAGCCGTGGCCGACGAGAAACGCGCTGCCGGCCGGCGCTATGGCCGTCAGCACGGCGGCCGACGTCGTCGTGTTTCCTATGCCCATTTCACCGAAGGACAGGATGTTGCATCCCCGGGCTTTCGCCGCTTCGACCCGTTCCCTGCCGACGGCGGCGGCGCGGGTAAATTGTTCCGTTGTCATCGCCGGCTGTACCGAAAAATCGGCCGTCCCTCTGGCGATTTTCCTGTCGACGCCGACGGCGTCTTCACTGTCGATGCCGACGTCTACGACTTCGTAGGGAATGCCGTGACAGCGGCAGAAGCAGGTCACAGCCGACGTTCCTTCCGTCATATGCACGCTCTGCATATACGTAATATCCGACAACTGAGCTACGACGCCGGAGCGGACGACGCCGTTGTCCGCGGCAAAGATAATATGGCGAGGACGAAGTTCCTCCTGAAAGGAGCCCCAGGCCAGGAAAACCTGACGCACCTGCTGCTCCAGCAGGCCCAGGCTTCCCGGCGGCTTGGCTAAGTTATGGAGCCGTTCGTCTACTTGCGCTGCAAAATCCATTATACCGTCATCCCTTTATAAGCCAAATAGGCGCGCCGCCGCGCCTCACCCTGCTCATCCAGCGCCGGCAGCGTTACGCCGTGGGGCCGGGCCTGTCCCGTTTCCTCTTCGATATGGACGAAGGATACGAAGCATTCCGCCGCCATGGCCCCGTCGGAGCGCCGCGTCATGGCGATATGTGCGCCGACGCTCGTCGTCCCGGCATAGACGACGGTACTGGAAATGTCGATGGTGTCGCCTTTGCGGACCGGCCGGAGAAACCGCAGCCCGTCCAATCCCAGGCAGACGATATGGCCGCTGTTCAGAAAGCTTTGCACGGCCAGAAAGCCGCACTCGATCATATACGACGCCGCCTGCCCGGCAAACAACGTATCATGAGGATTTAAGTCCTTTCCCAGTACCATATGCGCCGCCGATACGTGCCTGTCGATTCCCGTCATAGTCATTCCTCCCCAACTTACCGTTAATGTATCTATTGTATCATACTATAGCGAGGAAATAAGCCTATTCTAGCCTTGAAAATTCGTTTTTTTTATGTCAAAATAAAACAATATAGAGGGGGTATAGTATGTCTACGATTAAAGATATCGCTCGTGAAGCCGGCGTTTCCATCGCCACCGTTTCCATCGTCCTGAACGGCAAGGGACAGGAACGAAAAATTTCCAAGGAAACGCAGGCCCGGATACACCAAATCGCCAAACAGCTGAAATACGTGCCGAACCAGTCGGCTAAAAAGCTGCGGGCTACGCAGAAAAACAGTTACGCCATAGCGTTTTATTGGGCGACGGACTTCCGCATCAATTACCTGGCCCGTATTACGCTGGGTATTCAAAAAGAAATTATGCAGCAGAATAAGGTCGTCCACCTGACCGTCGTGCCCTACGAGGTCGACAACCTGAAAAAGCAGATGGAAACGACGCAGAATGAATTTTTTAACGGCATCATCATCGCCAATATGTCTAACGCCGACATGGAATATTTAAACTCCTGCGACATTTCCTATCCCGTCGTCCTGTTCAACAGGGAATCGCCGAAATACAGCAGTGTCACCATGGACAACTACGAAGTCGGCGCCCAGGTCGCCCGCCATTTTCTCGACAAGGGCATCTACGACGCCGGCGTGCTGACCCACGACACGACCTTCCCCATCATGCGCATGTGGATGAAAGGCTTTCTCGACACCTTTGCCGAAACGGGCCATCCCGTTCCGGAGGAAAATATCGTCCTGTGCGACACGTCGTCGTCCAGCGCTATCGACGCGACGAAGAAGCTCTATGCAGAAAAGCGCCTGCCGAAGGCCATGTTCTGCGAATCCGACGTATTGGCTCACGGCATGTTGTTCGCCTGCCATGAATTAGGCGTCTCCATTCCCGGCGACGTAGAAGTATTTACCATCGGCATCAACATGGCCGAATTCAACGATTACGCCATTCCGTCCTTGTCCCGCATCGATATTCCCATGCGGGAAATCGGCGAAAAATGCCTCCATCTCCTCGTCGACCTCATCGAAAAGAAGACGCCGAATCCGACAGTCGTCTACGCCGAGGGCATTAAAATCATTGGCCAGTCGTCGCCGGAAGCCTAATGGCCCGGCCGGAGGAGAGGGGATTCCGTTGCGCCGCCGCGGCAAACATGGTATACTGAACCTATCTTGGGGGAGTATGGGTTCTGGTGTGCCCTCTGGTCTTCAAAACCAGTATGAGGAGTTAAGAGCTTCTTAGGTAGGTTCGATTCCTACACTTTCCCGCCAACTACCCGACAAGGCAGCCCGCAAAGCCGCCTTGTCTTTTTTAGTATCTAGCCGCTCCGTTTGCCTTTGCAATAGAAGCAGCCCGATAAAAAAGCGAAGAC
>NZ_SJOT01000012.1:0-71031 GCF_012027795.1 Megasphaera sp. SW808 | reverse complement strand
CATCATCATGGCGTTGATTGCCATGGTCTGCAAGTTAGCTCTTGTGCTGTTGGCCTCCATTTGCAGCTTTTCTTCCTCTGTAGGTTCTGTCGGCTCTGGTGGTTCTGGTTCTTCGGGCTTCGGCTGTTGTTCCCAGCTTTCGCCGTTCCAGACAAGTTCCATGCCGTCCGAGGGTTCTGGCGGTGCTATCTCCGTGCAGCCTGCCGGTATCTGCCATATCCCACTAATCGGGCTGCGGTCTGTGTAGTCTAAGGTCTTTGTGCCTGTGTATTTTCCGTCATCTCCGTATGTGTAGACGAGTTTTGTTTCCGATGATTTATCCATGTTGTATCACCTCTCCTAGTATTTAATCTGTGGTATCAGGGCTAAGGCTGGGGGCTGTACGGTCTCAGACGCGCCGTAGATAGCGTTGCTTAATGATGCGTCAAAATTTAATTTATAGCCTTGTATTGCAATCGATTCTGGTGCTCTCGGCATACTGTCTCCTAACTCAAAACATCCATTATATTCCGGCACATCACCAAATATCCCTACACTCGTATGTGTAGACATAATACCAGTAATATTAGGCAATCCTGCTCCAATCTCTTTGATACTATCCGTAGTCCCCTGTAATACCCTGCCCTGCGCATCAGGTAATGTCAGCGTATCTGCCCCCGCATCGTACATATACTTTGTCTTATCCGTTGAATTATCATCGACAATCAGACCATTATCTTGCGCATATTTAACCAGTCTAGGATAGTCACTGGCTTTGACCTGTGCGCCGTTTGCTTTGATAAATCCGTCGTGTAATACGGGTCTAAACACGATGTCTCCGACACGAAATCCGTCCCGCACGTCGTCGATGATAAAGACTGCCGTGCCGTCAGTTACGTATTGTCCTGCTTGTATCGTCATAATAAAATCTCAGCTCCTTTTAGTAGCGGATAACTGGGATAAGGGATATTGCAGGTGGCTGAACTGTGTCTGATGCGCCGTAGATAGCGTTGCTGCGGGAGGCATCTATGTTAAGCGTAAACATGTTCCAGACATCATTCGTTGTATATCCTACCCCCTTTTTCTTTAGAACTCTTACAAACGCCCCTTTATCATACGGGTTCAGCGGGTCTCCTTGCGAGACGTTTGTTTGCGCCCCAGAAACAGTGCCAGATTCACCAGTAATATTCGGCAGCCCCGCATCAAGTGTCTGCCCTGCCCCTGTATCTTTATAAGTCACCATGCGGCCTACATAGTTAGGTACTACAAACGTCGTACTCTCGTCCCCCTTACCAAACAACCCCAGATTTCCCGTCACGTCATCCGTCCATAAATTATTATCCGTTATAAATTTGACCAGTCTCGGATAGTCCGCACGATTGACCGTCGCTCCATTGGCTTTGATGTATCCTTTCGGCAGATATAAACTGCCTCTTACACTGCCAATGGGCGTCCCATCTCGCACGTCATCGACTATCCATGTTACCGTACCATCTGTAATGTACAATCCTATTTTACTGTCCACGGGGGGGGTACTCAGAAGTTCCGCTGGTTCTTCCGCCCCTGTCGTTCCTGCTGTGATGCATTCCAGCCTTGCCCATGAGGGCAGTAAGGGACTATAGGCAATATCGCCGACGGCGTACTCCTTATTTCTCTGTAACACATTCAGACCTATATTTCGCTGCGCCATATCCTTAGCCTGTTGCGCCCATCCTTTAGCACTCTGGGTCTTTCCCGTGTCACTGTCAGCATCTTCAAGACCATCGGGGGAAGTGTCGGACATAGCCCAATCTTTTGCCCACTGCTTACCTGTCAGGCTCCATCCTTTAGCACTCTGGGTCTTTCCCGTAGGACTTTCCGTGTCTTCGAGAGTATCGGGGGACTCTGGGGATTCCGCCCACTTCTGCGCCGTATCCTTAGCCTGTTGCGCCTGCTGGTTCTTCGTGGTCACATCGGACTGCATAGCTTTGATATTGTTTTCTATGGCCGTATTGCGCTGCACAAACCCGTCCTGTACGGATTCCATGTAGTTCTTTGTGACTGCATCTTGGGGATTCACAGGGTCGGCTACGTTGATGATGCGTCTCCCTACTGCATTGAAGTTCTCTCCGTCTGGATACGTTGAGATACCATTTAAAATTGGATAGTCCTGTGCTTCTTCAATAAGGTGGAGTTGCTGTAAGTCCCCTAACGTCATCTGTGAGGCTTTAATAAAGGAACCGTCCGCCCACTCAATGATTCTGTTAGAAGGAGTTTGTCTGTATATTCGTATTAACGTGTCTTTTGCAGGAACTACTTTTAATTCGACCGCTCTATCAATTACAGAGTAATCGGAGGGATAGGAAAGTTCCGTCCCTCCTACGTTTACTTTGATATACTCTGGATTGATATAGTCGAAGTTGAAGTAGTATTTCTTAGTCGTTCCGTCGGCTGTAAAAGACACACTCGCTTTTAAATCCGGCACTATTACCACTTCCCTTTCATTTCAATTATTGGTTTGTCTTTATCCCGTTTCCTTTTCTGAGAATCTTTACGTTTCTTTTCGTTTTCTTCCACGTCGTTAGTTCCTGTAATAGCTTTCTGTAGAATCTGCACTGGATTACGTGTCGGAACACTAGTAGGCCGCTTCTGGAAATTCTCCGAAACGAAATCTCCCTGATGCATGTCCAGTACACCAGACAAAACGGCCTGTGTCCCTACGAATTTATCTATAGGGAATAAGGCAGTCATAGTCTTAGCGTCATCCTGATAGATTCTATTGTCCGTGATGAGATCATGAATAGAACCCCATGCGCTCCCGCCTACTCCAAAGAGTAAATCGTTTGCTGTCCCTACTGCGGGCAATTGGTCTACTCTTGCGCCGAGGGAATCGTCTGTACTTCTCCGGCTTACTGTTGTTCGGACTGTAGGGGCACCAGAGAACATTTCATAGGCATCATTAGCATAGGAAAGCCCCGCCGTCGTAGATGCTCGGGTGAATCCGGCACGGACGAAGTTAGCAGGAGTCAAAGTTTCGTCTAAATACTTTTGTCTTTCTTTTTCATCCTTGTACTTCCAGTTGGCATACACCTGTGTTCGTACTGCCCAAATAGCTCCCCCAGCGATAGCAGAAGACATAAAGATACCCCACTTCTCTTTATCGGGCTTTTCCAAGAATCTCCCCAAGTGAGAATCCAAAGCCATACGGGAAAAGTTCTTAAACTGGAAGAAGATAGGCCATGCCCCACGTTTCGCAAAGTAGTTATCGTTTCCAAGAGTCGGCTGAAGGATAGCCCGCTGTGCTGTCTGCTGCGTAAAAGCTCGTAAAGACAAATAGGTCTGATAGTCTTTATCTCTCATCCCTAATATAGCCTTCACAACAGCATTGGGGTCATTTTCATCCAAGTTTCCGAACCACTTACGGATAACAGACTGAAATTTGTCTACATCCCGAATCCCGGCTTCTTTCAGGTAATACGAGTCGAATAAGTGGGACTTCTTGCCTAACAGACACCAATCCATAACATCAGACATAACATCCATTTCCAGACCAGCAATACTGTTTTCCGTCATCTGCCCCAACTGGTTAATCGCAGAAGTAATATCAGCCGCATAGTCCGCCGCATCATTAGCAGCTCCTACAATCTTCGCCCGGACTCCGATACGATCCATTTTAGGAGTCGTTAAGTCCATGGGATTGAAAAAGTTATAGTGGCAATACTCGCTGGCAACAGCAAGCTTCTTCATCTGCTCATAAGACAAAGCGGTGTGCCTCAGTCCATACAGCCATTTGTGCAGACCGGGTAGCAGGTGTGTCATCGCACGAACCCCGACAACGCCGACACCTCCAGTGGCTTCACTAATCTGGTTTGTCCCCATGTTCATCCCATTAGCTGCATAGGATACCTTAGTAAGGAATCGGGCGAGGTCATTCATGGGGTCTTCGTACTGCATAGCTCCGTACCGATACCCGGTAAACTTAGACACAATGTAGTCATATTCATCCAACTGGTCTTTGATTTCTTTGCGGTTTATCAGCCTTTTATTCTCAGCAGCTACTCGCAGTTCCCGATATATAACATCCCGCTGTTTATTGAAATAGGCTCCCATATCTGTGACACCGTGCGAAGCCATGGTAATACGTGCGGCTGAACGGTTCGCTACATCATGCATGATACGTACAGCGTCCCACTCTCGCAGACAATCATCGTATGTCCAGACACCACCGCCGTTTGGCAGTTCTTTACTGTAGACGTGGGAGGTGTTCATGGGAAATCTTCTCTGGTATTCTTCCATTTTGCTCATACGATTTATGTCATACATTTCCGTTCGGGTAGCGGACAAATTACGGTCAAGCGTCCCCTTCGCACACTTATGAGCTTCCCGGCGGATGTAGTCGTCCAGTATTTCCGTAGCCAAGGCTTCTTCCTCTGCTTCGGAGACTTTCTTACCTTCTTTTAACCGTTTGTCTACATCCGCCTGCCGTTTTGCCAAGTCAGCTTTCCACCGCTTTTCCAAGGCCGAGCGGTCGGCAGCTTCCACGCAGTAGTCCGTAAGCCATTCCACGGCATCGTCCTGATTATCAAAGTGGAGCAGGAGTTCAGACACTTTGTCTATATCCGCACGACGGTAAAACCCCGTGTCTTCAATAGCCTCGTCGATAAGTCCTGCCTGTTTGTTCATGACGTTGAGGGTTTTACGGAACTCTTCAATAGCCTTAACGCCGTCTTGAATCTCTTTCGGGTACGAGTCAATACTCAGCCCCCGCATCTTCGCATCGTAGGCTTTCTGCAAGGATAGCCCGAACTTCCGTTTCGCTGTCTTCGGCATTCCTCCCACCTTCGCATAAAAGGAAGGATAGTTAACAGCCGCTTGCTTGATGAGCGTATTCAAATCACGGTACAGAATACTCTTGACGGTTTCCAAGGGAAGTTCCATACCTTCTGCCTTTCGCTCGGGATTTCCTCTGGCATCTGCTAATAATTTACGACCGAATGACCGTAAGTGATTAGACACAGAGTTTGTAAAGTGTCCGTAGGTATTTCCGAGGAACTTCGTGTCCTGCATCTTCTGCCCCAGATACTTTCCTATTTTACTCGCAAAGGAAATCTGTGTCTCTTCTCTGGTTTCTTTTTTACTCTTTACGCCAAACTCCGGCTCCTGTGCAAAAGCTTGCTTAGCTTCGTCAGAAACCCATGCGGGATTTTGCTTTTGCAGCTCTTCCGGGGATATGGACGCAGAGTATATAGTGGAGCCGGGGAGAGGTTCGGTCATCTCCATGTCTATGTCTTTCATGGAGGGGTCGAAGGTTTCTGGGTGCACGATGGCGTTGTGAATGGGAGATTCAGGTCGAATCCGAACCCCATTGGAGATAATCGTGCCATCGTCGGTGTAAGACACGCCTGTTTCCCGATACATGATTTTCTTCAAGGTTTCCTGCACTTCCCGGTTGCTCATCTTCTTGCCCGTATTCTTTTCAATCTGCAAGCGTAAGGTATTGGCCTTTGCAGAATCCGTCAGGGCTTCCATCGCATATTGAGACAAACTTACCTCAGGATTCTTATCTTTCAAGAGGGATTGTCGGAAGCCTTCCCATACGTCCGTAGAGAATGTCCGCTTGCGGTACTTTTCGGCAGCCTTCTTCACTTGTCTGGAAATATCGGGATTCTCACGGGTCACACGAAGCAGGTCAGTGAGTGAAGCGTCCTCCGGCAGCCCGACTCTTCGCAATAACTGATTTCCCTTTTTACCTACCAAGGATTCTACATCAGACACAGAGGTGAGCAGCCCCCTGATAGACATGTCCATTGCCTTCTGCACCTGCTTACTTCTTTTCAGCGATGAAGTGTCTGTTAGCCCGAGTAATTTAGAAAGCTCCTGTTCCACCTCCGTTCTTTTCCGCAATTCTACATGGGTACTCAGAGACACGGCATCCCCCATATCCATTGCATCCCGGACGGCCTGTGTCTGATTGGCATTCGCCTGTACCTCGAAGGATTTCATATTGGGGCCATTGGTATTGACTCCGGCGTTCTTCATTGTCCGAAGCATTCGTGTAGCAGCACCCCCGGCAGCCCCAAGGACACCGGCGACAGCATAGTTCGCTTCATGGATGCCATAGCGTTGAGACAAATAGGAGTCGGCCATATTAACCATCCCCTGTGCCAGCCCTGTCTCCGCTATCTGGTAAATTCGTTTTGTGCCAATATCCGCCAGCACCTTTGAGCCTAACCTTGCCCCGACTTTAGCTACCAACGCTTCCTGCCCTACAAAAGGTATCAAGTTGATAGGGTCTAAGAGCATACCGGCCAGACCACCCAGTACCGAATGAAGGCCGAACGAAGTCTGCTCGGCTCTCTTTTCCCGATCTAAATCTTCTTTCTTTGTCTGAAGGAACGCCTTGAATTGGGCGGCATTATCCGAGTTCAGCAGTACGGAATTTTTCGCTACTTGATTGTCTCCCAGCAGTTCATCCATGAGAGCCAAGTCTGCTTCCGAAGGAGACCACCCAGCATCCGACTTCAGACTGCGATTTCCGCTTTTTATCAGGGCAGTCCGTATGGCCGCTATGGTGCCGTTCTCGTACCACACGCTCTGAAAGGTGTCTCCCAGCTTGTCTCCGAAAGGCCGGTCGTCCCGGTTCACCTGATATACTTCTGGATTGATGATAATAGGGAAGGCTGCATTGGGCTGATAAACACCCCGGCTATGCTTCAGAGCCGCAGACAAACCACCAATACCCGGCAGAGGACTTCCCATGCGTGCCACAATATCATTGGCGTAAGCGAGCTGAGAAGGATATTCGTCACCGTTGTAATATTCCGGCGTATCAGGGATATACCCATTTGTCAAGGCAGCGTTCGCAGCACCTTCACCTCCATAGTGTTCTACAGCCATCAAGCGGAAATCTCCACCATATTTTTCATACATTCGTTCGCACTTTTCATGCATGACAGCATCCTGCACTTCAGGCGGGGCTTGCGCAGGGTCTATACCAACATAAGCAGGAGCTGCTATAGCGGCGTAGGCATTCCATGTATCCTGACTGAACTGGTAGCCACCGGCACATCCTGAACCAGAAACGTTATACACATCATAGCTCCCGCCGGACTCATTGCCCCTAATAGCTGCCATGAACTTAGCTATATCAATTTCTCTCTGTTCCGAGGGCATACTTCACCATCCTTTCTTATTATCTAAATCCTAGTGTCATTGAAGCTGTACCTGACGGGTCGTATTCGTACGCTTCTCCCTGTTCCCGTTCTGTAGAAGGACTGTCATAGGAATATGATTCAGAACGTTCTTCTCCTTCCGGCGGAGCATATGTCTGATTGTTACTTTGTCTCAGGTTTGCTCTGGCTTCTTCTACCAAATCCATGAGCGGATATGTCTGTGTGCCAGCAGAGGTGACGAAGGATATTAACGCCGTCCCATTGGCTTGTTGGTTATTATATGTAACTGTGACAACGGAAGGGTCTATTCCTTTGGAGGCGCAATAGTTATTAAACCGAGTACGAAGTACCCACTGGAATGCACTCCGGCACGTATCGGGGTCTGTCCCGCCAATACCACACAGTCTTGTTGCTGCTACAGGGATAGGACAGCCATTGAACGTATAATACTCGGAAGCAACTTTGAAACCCGCTTGTCTTATTGCTTCTGAAGGGGTAAATCCCATAGCACGATAGACACGGGAGTAGTTCACATAGGTTTCTCGTAACTGCGCAGAGTTAGGTTCTGTATAGGAAAACCCGTCATAACTGTTCCCGTCATCCAACATCGGTAGAGACATGGTAGAAATCCCGTCATTCACATAGGGTTCCATTTCATCATCTAGTGCTTTCAACCGGGAAGAATCGTTCAGCGTGTCCCGTACCTGCAAATACTTATCGACTCCGAAGTTTGCCAGACACATGACAGAAGCTTTCGTTGTCGAATCCGTGAGTACGTCGTTGAAGTACCCCGGAACTTTCGTATATAACGAGACCACTTCCTGAAGCATAGGAGACATATTGGGATTGTCTGGTGTCAAACTATTCAGCCCCATAGCCGCAAAGTTAGTAATCGTATCCGAAGAAATCTTCTTGAATGCCGGGTGATACACCAGACGCATAAACTTTGCGACATCTTCCGTATTGTCTGGATTGAGATTAGACAAGGCAGTATTCACAGCCGTCTGCATATCCGTTTCCGAATAATTCAATGCTTTGTAGTCCGCCGCAGATAATGCGATAGGATTCCCCATTGCATCTACTGTCTGACCGTTCATGATAGCCTCAATCTGTGCAGACAAATTCAAGCCTCCAACAATAGCCTTCTGCTGGGCTTTCTGGAAAGCGTAGTCCGTCGCACGCTTTTGTCTTTCTTCCGCTTCGATAGCAGACAAACGCCCGCCTATCATTCCGGAAGCGATTTCCCGGTCTTCTGCGTCCAGACCGTCCACATAGGCATACAGTGATTTTTTGTCTTTGCAGTTGGACATGCCGTCATAAATAGTCCGTTTCCGCTCCATCCAGTGTTTACTATTGGACTCATTGGCAATGTCTTTGAACTTCTCTATATCTATAAAATCCCCAATAACCGAATCGCCATAGACGGGAGTATCTTTCAGCTTTTCAAGAATCCTGTAATCCCCCGTGTTTTCGGCAATCGTTTTGACAAGGTTAGACAAAATCTGATAATTCTTCGTCGGGTCTCTTTCCTGTGTCGTAGTTAGTAAATTGCCTATCTGGTTCGTAAAATCCGTGATTTCCTCATCCGTCCATTTCCAGCGGTTCCGTGTGTTTTCCGAGACAAATGTGGAGATAGACTCTGCCCGATTGATAGACATTTGTTCCTCTTTTTCGGCTACAAACTTACTAGCTACCTTGCCGGTATTGACTACACGGGATTCATACAACCCTCTGTCCATAGCGTACCGATTGTTTATGGGTATCTGATCTAAATACTCCTGCACATTGTCATTAAAGAACTCATCATAACTTTTTATCTCTTCTTCCAGAGTACCCTTCAATCGCTCCTGAGAGGTATAGGCATCGTACCGCTTAAGAATCTCCGAAGAAATCTCCTGCCCTTTCAACTGGTCGATGAGAGCCAAGGCATAGGGGTTATCCTGCAATCCCCCGATACCAGCCTTATTCACCATAGCGATTCCATCCATTGTCAGCCGGGTTTCATGGTCTTCCCTGCCGTACAGGATAGGAATCACGGCATCGGCAATTTCCTTCTGTCTCTTATCGTAATCAGACGAGAACTGCCCAATAGCTTCGCTGAGGACACCCAAAGCCCCAGCTAACTGAGCACCTTTAGAAGTCTCCGAAGCCCGGATATTCCCTCCGAACTGCGGGACTAAGAGTTGTCTCTGATAGGTACTTTGAGGCTGCGGGGTAAACTGTCTGGCAGTCCCCACAGCGTTACTTGTTTGTGTCGTCGGCATACGTTACCACCGCACCCCCTTATAGTTGTAATTCCAAAAGTCAGACATAGTAGGATAGTCTATATAGTTAGGGTAGCCATCGAAGTGATACCTTCGGGGAGGGTTTGGTGTATACCCTATTCCCAGAATGGCATCCCTCGTAGCATTCTGATTTTCCACGCCGTTATACCACGACAACCCTGTAGCCGCTAAATTACCCACCAGTCCCCAGATAGAGGGCATTTCAGGAGCCTGTGCTCGAATACTGTCTATCATGTCCTGTGTCTGTAGCTTCACGGCTTCTTTGTTCAGATTGATTTCATCGGACTGCCGGGCATAGTTGTCTTTGATAGAGGTTTCCGTGCGGAGAACATCGGCATTGGCCGCTCTCTCCAAGGCTCTACCCGTTCGGGAGTCTCCCCCGGTTTCCTCGTTGACGGCTGCCCGGACGCTCGACAAAAGCCCCATAGAACCCTGCCGGACTTTCATCAGGTTATTCACCGCAGCATCGAAGGCATCTACCCGCTGCATTTCGTAATTCTGGAACGCATAGGCCATTCGCTTGACGGCTGCTCCAGCCTGTTCAGACAACGCCTCTGCCTGTCTTTTCGCATTTTCTCTCTGGTTCTGCCATCCGAACAGCGTAGAACCTAACGAGGTAACTCCCTGCGCAATCTGTAGTCCAGTCATGCCGCTCATAAATCCCATGTCTCACTCACACCTCCTTTGATTAGTAAGACCTGTAACGTGTCGTATAATTCGCTTCGTATCCACCACCGATGATAGACAAAGGTAGCGGTGTATCATTGATGACCTGTATCTTCGCTTCTGTATTTCGTTTTCGGATAGGTACTCTAAACGTCCCAGTCAACAAAGACCCTGAGCCTAGTTTATACTCTCCTATCTTCTTGTTTGTCAGAATGTATTGGTATTTATCGTTTACGCAAACCTTCATGTACCCTGTTTGGGAATAGTCGAAAAATACATTGCGTAAGACAAGCCGGTAAGAAGGAACGGCTGCCGTCGCCCCGGACTGGTCTCGTTGCTTTAGGAAGATAGTGGAAAGAGTAATGGAGAACGTATAGGGAATCCCCACGATAACTTTACTTCCTATCTTCGTCGTGTCATCTGCCCGGATTCTTACGACATTCTCGCCTATATCAGATTCGTACAACAATCCATCGGAAGTAAGGACACATACCTTACTAACATCTGCAAGGTCATATACTTTATCTATATATAATGATATATATTGTCCGGCTGCGTCGGTTTCACAGTTCTCTTCCGTGAGCGTCACTTCCGTCTTCCTGTCCAGCATCACCCGGTATGGCTCTGTTACGGAGAAGTCTTCGGTGTTGTAGCTGAGTGTCAGCTTTTCCAGATATACCGCTTTGGAACCGGGATACTGAATAGCCATATACATAGTAGAGCCAATGAAGTCTACGCCGAGGATTTCCCCGGCAAACGTCCACTTCGACCACGAACTCTGCGCCCTGTTGCCATTCATGTAGAGGTACTTATAGACATACATAGAGCAAGGGTCTTTCGTAGACAGCAGCACCAGTAATTTTTCATTAGAATTTCCGACCATGCGGTACACGTCATTCGGGATATAATACGGGACATGCGACGTTACTTCATCGGCATCTTTTACGTCCGTATAATACTGCATAATACTGCGCTACCCGGTACTCCTGTACATTCGCATAATCCGCCCGTTTAGAAACAAAGTATACAGAGTTACCCGCCCCGACTGGGGGAACATCTACGTCCGAAGTAAACTCTGTGATGTTCGTCAGCTTCGCATTCTTCGGGGATAACGTACCGTCAGAGTCTAAAGAGAACTGTGTCTGCCCTGAAAATATATACAGCGAGCCGGAGAACGGCACCGCATTGTAGAGGATAGACACTTTATTGTTTGGGGCGTTGGTGTCTATCGTATCATCATCCTGCACATCCACGACGCTCTGAAACCAGAAGTTGAATACGTCCGATGAGGAAGACAAAATGATATTCTCCCCGCTAAGGAAGCCCAGCCGGTTTCGGTAAAAGAACACATCGTTAATTGTAGCCCCGACGAATGAGGGAGCTTCGTTACTGTCTTCATCCCCTGTCTCCCTATCTGCCCATTCCAAAGGTTTACAGGAAAATGTTCCATCAGCTTCCCGTACCAGAGCATGAGGCATCGTCGTTGCCTTGATCGTGTTGTCTAGCCCGGGGCGCACTGTCTCTTTCCAGATATTTTCTTCCGTAGAAAAGGCCACGTAGTAATCGTCGTCTACATTGGTCTCCCCTCGAATCATAACCGTATAGTTATCAGGAGCAGACGCAGGGAGGTCTGTGAATGTATTGACATAAGACGTAATCCCAATAAGGGCGGAGTTATTGAAAGAGTCAGACGTGACTAACTTCGTGATTTCTTTTCCAGAGATACGAAGCCACGACGGCCCCTTTTCCACAGTAAACCCGTTCTTTTCCAACCCTTCTGCCAGTTTATCTCGAATATAATCCGTATTGATTTGGGACACATGGGACGCCGTGGAACCGTCGGGAGTCGTAAAGGAAGCGACTTCTTCACCGTTGATAGACACAGAATATTTTCTGCCGTACTGCCCTTGTTTCACGTTTATTAAAGCACCTTGCGTAGACAGGGTATCTTCCGTTTTTTCGCCCGACATCTCTACAACTTTTTTCTTATTCAAGATAAAGGTATAGTCAGCAACCGTCATGACTCGTAATTGGCTGAATGGATTTGTAATACCAGACAAATAGTCAGCATCTTCCATTTTCACTTCTATTTGTCTACCTTGTAAATCATATACCGTAATGACTTTTTTAGTTGTGTTGATAAAGACAATATACTGTTCCACCTCATCCCGGTTGATAATGTGAACATAGAATTTATCTCCATCTGTATTTGTGAATAGTTTGCCAATGGAAACCGTTGGTGGCCGTTTCTGTAATCCCCCTGCCTCCGTACTGAATCCGTTAAGCTGTTCTTCCAACTGTTCCGGGTGCCGCAGCATCGGTGGCTGTTGGGATACGCCTTCAATGAAGTTATTGATTCTCTGGGTGATATTACTCATCGGGTCATCACCTCGGTAACGCTGGTATTATTGAAGATGTTCGGCTTCTGTGTGTCCAGTTCATATGTCATTACATCGGCGTATGCTTTCTGTAATTCCGCTTGTAAGACACTCTCTATTTCACCGTCTCCCAGATACCGGGAAGCGAAAGCCAAGGAAGCCCGAATCGTCACATACTTTCGGAATACGTCCGGCATTTCCTCAAAGGGTATCAGACGCACGCCATTGCTTACCGTGATGGCTTCCGTGAATACGTCCGTATCATTAGACACATCAAAGAAATATCCCCCACGGTTTCGATACGTACTTCCTACCCGCAGCAGGGAATCATCCCAACGAATTTTCCCGGTATTTGCGTCTGGCGTAAAGGTAGCAGACGTGAAGGTATTAAAGTCCCATCCTTCCTGCTGTGTCTCCCGGCTTATGCCTTCCAGAAGCTTTCGGGCTATCGAGGCATCGACGTTGTTAGACACTTCTTCCAAAGAGAGAATCCCATCTTCTCCAATAGAGTACAGGATTTCATTCACCGCATCTAATTCAGTCAGCGGAGTAATTAACATAGGCCATTACCTCCTTTCCTATAAAGAATAAAAAGGGGACTCTCCCAAAAAAGAATCCCCTCTTCTTCTCATTCCTTACTATTATTCAGAAGCAGAAATCGTACCGATAGCCGAAGCTTCCGGGCGAAGACCGCCGTGACCCATCGAATACTTCGCAACTACATGCGTAGCCTGAAGTTCAATACGACGTGCCGTTTCCAACTGAAGGTCTTTCAGCTTAACCGTGCCTACTGCCGTGCGATGACCTGCGACAAATACTACTTTGTCTTTATAGGATGCCGGGAAATCGTGTGCCGTACCCGAAGTCAGGACATGCGTGCCATCTGCGCCACCAATCGTGAGGTGAGGTACTTCAATAATGTTAAAGCCAGCTAAACGAGTAATGTTGCCGTCTACGATCGTACCGACCGCACCGAAGTCACGGTTAATGGCCGTCCACGAATTGATAAGAGCGGCAATACCTTCCGGCTTCATGTAGACAAAACGGTCGTCTGCCGGTACATACTGATTGCTGAATTTGGCTTTCAGTTCCAACAGCATCTGAACAATCATCTTGCCTTCCGCTTCGGTAACGCCCATATCCGTAGCAGCCAACTGCTTTTCAATGATAATGCCCTTGCCGATACCCGTGATGTTTTCTTTCTGTTCCACAGCCAATTTCGCCAATTCAGCGATGATAGAGCCGTCCGCCGAGAGAGCCAAGGCTTCGCCCATCTGCTTTGCGTATTCCTGCCGTACGTCAAAGTGGGACATAGCTTCATAGATGTCCGTAATCAGCTGGTCGGATGTCAAGAGACCGTCGATACCGATAATCTTTTCGTTGTGCGGGATTGCTTCACGAACATCATCGAGGCTGTTACCCGGCTGCAAGTAATGCGCCGTCGCCCGACCAAATACCGGGAAGCTCGCCGATTTGCCGGAGTCGATAGTACGGACAATGTGATTTTCCATGCTCTTAGACGCTCGTTCAAATGCTGTGATAATTTCACCACTAAATACCTTTAAAAAGCCCTGTAAAGCATCAGCCTGTCCCTGATTCAAACCGGGCTGAGAAATAGTTACTGCCATAATATATTCATCCTTTCTTTTCGTTAATTAAAATAAGTTAGTAGATTTCATAACTTTACGTTCTATTTCATGCGTATATGCTTTGTCTTTTCCATACCGAGGGTCAGACATTGCTTTAATCATTTCTTTCTTAGAGGAAAATCCCGTGCCGTCACCGGAACCTGCGGAGCTGCCCTTGCCAGTAATGGTAGGATTTTGCGTTCCCTGCACAGCCTCCATATCCAAACGTACACCTGCAAGCATCGTCCTGATAGCCAAGAGGTTTCCGCTGTTAATCGTGTCATTCCACATCTTCTTATACTCATCCGACTGGGACGCTGCGAAGTTCTGGAGCTGAACGAATTTGTCTCGCCCACCCCCATACTCAATCACTCGATTAGCGACACGTTCGTTTTCGGCTTCCATGCCACGGATATAAGCATCGACAACACTCTTCGGATACCCTGCTTTTTCCAATGCCGCACGGGACTGTTCAGACAAATCACCTGTGTCTTCGTACTCTTTGGTAAGTACGTTCCAATCGATACCTTTGTTCGTGAGGTCGTTCTTCAGGTCATTGTTCGCCTGTTGCTGTGCGTCGATACGCTGCTGCAAGTTTCCGTCAGGGTCTTGCCCTGTAGGCTCTGGCTTATCCTCTGTGCCGTTACCTTCCTTGTCTCCGTCGTTCTCTACGCCTTCAGACAGCGTATTTTCAGATTTTGTCTCGATGGTGATGTTCGTATTGGAATCCACGATAACCTCACCCTGCCCGGACTGCTGTTCTCCGCCGCCCGTATCCTCTGCTGCGGGAATACCCTTTACATCTTCTTCTGCCATCTGTACCTTTCACTCTCCTTCTGTTATTGTTGTTGCTGCGGCTGAGACATGGCTTCTACGGCCATCTGCTGTCCCATCGCCATTTGTCTTTCTTCTTCGATTTGCTGCTGCGACTTCACCAAACCTTCCGTTTCCACTCCGGCTCCCGTAAACATGTTCAAGAGTAGGACGTTCCAGTTAATCATTTCTTGTGCGCCGGGAATCTGTGACACAACGTTCAGTACAGTAGCGTACTTTTCAAAATCGTGTCCCCTACCCAACGCCTCCAGACCTGTCGTAATCGTCGGCTCTACCGTCCCTTCGGGGAGGCTCGGTATTTCCCCCGTACTCTGCAACTGATTGAGTACCCGGCGGACAAGTGGCAACTGTAGCTCCTGAGACAGGATAGAATAGACACCGCCAAGTGTATCTTCCAGCTCCGAGGCTACGGTACGCACTTCCTCTGCCGTGACTCTCTCCGCATTGCGCTGTACGACGGAAGACAGCAGAAAGGCAAAAGACAGCCTATTCTCGATAGCGTCTGCCGTAGCTTTTACCGTATTGAAGTCGTAGTATTTGTCTAATTGCAGTACGCCAATGTCATCTAATCTGCCCGGTATGAAATCCCCACTCGTCGCATTCTCTAATTTTTTAGGTCTCGTCACTCCATTGGGGTTTACGAGGTAGTAGATGTTGGCTGCAATAGCCGCATACTTGAAAATCGCTTTAGACAAATTTTCCAGCGAGTTGAGGTCGCCGAGGTATTCTTCGCAGAACGAACGCCCATACGATTCTCCGTCCATCTTCACCATACGGATAGGAATGTACGGGGTCTTTAGTACGGGGTATGTCTGCTCGCTTCCTTTGATAACTTCCCCTTCAACCTCTTGATAAGACAAAAAGTTCTCGCCACTCCGGCACACGTGTGTGTATATCTCAATCAGGTCTTCCGGCTTCTTCTCGGATTTGATGAGATTCTGCACGGCTTCGCCCAGCGTAGCGTAGGCCACTTTGTCTAACGTCACGAGTTGAATCACGTTTCCCAAGCCGTCCCGCTGAATGACATAATCCATCAGTTTGTACAGCTTGATACCCCCTTCGGCAGGAGGCAAAAATAAAAGAGCATTGCCAGCGACAATCCCCTGTTTAATGCCCTCTAATACCGTGACTCGTATTTGATTAGATTCGATGTACTTCATGCACCGATTTTCAATCTGCATCAGCGCCTGTTCTACTTGCGCCTTTGTGTCTTCCTTCCCCTGCTGCATATACTCCGCCAGCACTTCATCCGACATACCCATCCTAAAGAACGCAGAGTTCGGAGGCATCAAGGCAAGGATAAGTTTAGCCGCTAAGTTATTTACCCCTCTGGCTCCCACGGATTGATACGGTGTCTCGTAGTTCGTAGACTTGTCATCGTTCTCCTGCGGGAACAGTGAGGGAATCGTAACCTTAGCGCAGTCCACCGCACGGTCAATATACGGCTGCCGGTCATTCTTCAGGCGTTCATACGTCTTCTTCGCACCTTGTTCTTGTAGCTCCTGAATCGTAATATCCATCGCGTATTAGATATTTAAGCCCGAATAGCTTCCACCACCAGAGCCGTTGTTTGCTCCGTTGTTCCGCTGAATCAGCAGGCCGGACTTACCTCTCTTCTTTTTCTTTGTCGTTGTGTTGTCCGTACCTAATGCCGGGGCTTCTGGTGTCTGCGCTGCGGTGCTCGCCTGAATTTCAACGCCGGACACATCAGGAGCCTGTACGGCCACGGTGCTACTTTTCCCTCCCCCTAACAGGCTTCCTACCACCTTAAAGGGAGCGGAGACAACTTTTTTGATTGCATGTACAATTCCGCCGATATGCCATCACTCTTCCTTTCATGTATTCTTTCTCCATAACGGGGGACAATTTAGTCGTCCGAGACGGCCTGAGCCAAGTAATTGACTACATCCGTGACACCTTTCATGTACCCATAAAAGACATCACTGTTTTCCTGTGCTCTGCTGAGAAAATACTCCGGCGTAAAGGTATCCCGAAGATTCTCTACCAGCCGTTCCGAAACCAGTAAGGATAATTCTTCTCGTCTATCCATCATTCCTAACAATCCCTCCTAAGACAAACAAAAGAAGGGTACTCAAAGGAATACCCTCCTACTTTCCGATAACTATTATTTGAACCAAGTGCCGTGCCAGTCAATACCAGATCGCAATCATTCGCAGCGCACATATCTTTAAGAAACTGCGCCGCCACTCTGCCAAATCCATGGAAGGTGTCATCCATAGCTAATACAAACAATTCTTCTACGATGTCTGCCCTGCACCACCATAAAGCGTCTCGCTGAATCGTGAATGCTACTGCACCTATGAGTTTGTCTTCATGGTAGAAATATGCTATCTGTCCATGATGATTTAACGTCGAGATAGACATAAAGATTCTGTCTTTATCCCGGAGCACAGCGTAGAATGGGTGGTGCTGATAGCATTCCCAGAATTTTTCATACACCCGATAGGTTTCTTCGGGATTCTCACTGCCATACCTTACTCGGAAGGTGGTTCCCAGAGCCGTATACTGCCGGTCTTCCAATCGTAATCCCCCTTTCGGTGCAGGATATAGGCAAGGCGGGCGTTCTTCAAGGCTTCTTGCTCATCGCCCCGATATGCCTTTAGGACGGTCGCCCAAGAATACCCGTACTCTTCCAAAAGTCTCTCCGCTTTCACAGGGCCAAATCCAGCGGCTCCCTTGTAGTTGTCCGTCGTGTCTCCGATAATCGTCTGGTACAGATGCCACCGAACAGCATCTTCTTCCGACGTTTCATAATATTTGTCTCTCATGAAATCGTAGAATTTGCCGGGGATAGCACGGAAATCTTTATCGCCGGAGACCAATACATAGTCACCCTCCACGTCCTGTGTGAGCAGCCCGGCGCAGTCATCAGCTTCCAGATGAGGCTCCAGATAGCAGACATAGGTGTCTTTAATGTACTCCCGCATTCGATTGAAGCAGACGGGTCTCCGGGCTTCTTTTCGATTCCCCTTGTATTCCGGCCACACTTCGGCGTTGCGGAAATTCTCATGGTCTTTATCAGTGAGACACATGAAGATTTTGTACTCCCCATCTTCTGCCTTGTAATGATTCAAGACCTTTTCGGACAGCTCCAAGACAAAGTTGTCGAGGTATACTTTGGCCTCATTGAAATCACAGTGCAGCGTCCAGATGTCGTTGCCCCAATGCTCCGGCTTTTCGCATGCCAGCAGGGAGACAAAAAGAAGCATGTCTGCGTCAAAAATAATGTTCATCATTGCAGCATTACTCCATAGACACTACATCGAACTCAGCATTATCTCCGAGGTCTCTGTCGTTAAGGTATGCGCCGGGGTCGTTTTCAAACGCTACAAGAGCTTCCTGCTCCGTGTCAGCTTCTACATTGACGGTCAGATTACCGGAAAAATGTACGTAAAGTTTGTAGGTGTTCATCTTACTGATTCAACTCCTTTGCGTATTCACTAAGTTTCTGGTAGCGTTCTAGGATTTCATCTTTATACTTTTCGGCTTCTTCTTTTGTCTTAAAGCAGTTCCCCAACGCAACAGCTATCTTGTCATACAAATTATCTGGAAAATGCCAAGTGTGATTAACAAATCCGTTACTACTCATGACATAATAAAAACATTCAGCTTCTTTCGGTTCCCACTTCGGCAACATTCCCAACTTTTTGGCCAGTCGTTCAAAGGCCAGCTCCAATCCTTTGTTGATGTCAAACTTATCATCAGGGTGGCACTTCGCTTCGGCTCCCAAATGTTTAGAGGGAATTTCTGCAAATACTTTACCGCTATTCGTAATGGACACCAACAATGAATCGTAGGGTATACCATACTCTTTCGATATACTTTTAATTTTATCTTGTACATAGGACGACGCAGCGTATCGCCGAATCTGCGCATCAGACACTTTATCTGTCTTTACAATCTCCAAATCGGCAATATCATACAAGGCTCCGCAATCATAATAATTCTGTGCAAATCGTTTCTCGCCGTATGGTGCTTGCCGGTCATCTACTGTAATGACACCTAACTCTCTATCAATATGAGTAATAACTCCCGTTACGACCGTGTCCGTATCGACAACTTTCATTCCCATTTTAGCTTCTTCCATTTTCATAATGTATCCTACTTCCTCCTTTTCTCCTAATGACATTCCGCCCAGTTATGCCCGATAATCCCTTCGGTATCTAACTGGCACTGAAAGTGATAATATTCCTGCGTATCTCTCATGGCTGCCTGTGCTTCCCGCACGACAATCTCGGCTATCTCATGCGTTCGGCAAGCTACCTGCATTTCATCGTGAACCCACGCCATAATCCTGAAGTCCTTCCCATGGTCAAGGCCTAAAGACAAAAGACGTTCCTCTGTTCGGACAATCCAATGTTTACAGATGATTGCCCCTGCCGACTGCAAGAGAAGGTTCAAGGCCGAGTGGATAGACCGGGTATACAGCAAACGGCCATCAAGACCTTTTAGATACCGTGTCTTCCATTTCCTCTGTCTCAAACCTACATCGTATTCTGATAAGAGATTCTTTACATAACTCTGTAACTGCTTAATAGCCGGAGTGGCTTTCAAGAACTTCTTCCGTAGTTCTGCACCATGCTCCGCCGTGCCTCCGACAATCTGCCCAATCTTAGCGTCCCCAGCCCCGTAAAGAAACCCATATATGAACGTCTTCGCCATGTTTCGTTCCGGGAGTCCTGCTGCCAACTGGTTCTTCGTGTGTATATCCCCATTGACACACTCATGAGCATACTCGCCGTTATCGAACGGATACAAGTAGTGGGAGAGACACCGCAGTTCCAAACCACAAGCGTCTATACCGGCTTGCCACCATCCTTCGGGGACAGTGAACAGCTCCCGGCACTCTTTCCCATACTCGGAGCCGACATGAGGGACTTGCGCTACGTTCGGTTTCGAGTGCGTCGCCCGTCCCGTAATGGCTCCATTGGGATTCACATGTCCGTGGATACAGCCGTCTTCCTCTACCAGTTTTAACCAGCCGTTCTTACCATCAGCCAGTTGCCCCAGCCGTTTAGACAGCATGAAATTTGTCTGGAACAGTTCGGCCAGCTTGCGGACTTCGGGACTCGCCTTGTCGTCCTGCGCCACCAGTTTGAAAGTCTCTTCATTTAGCTGGAGCTTACCGTCGGCGTTGCACATGTCCGGGTTATCGAAAGGATAACCATAATGCTCCTGCATAATCCAGAGCACCTGCTGCCGACTGTTAGGGTTAAACTCTTTGTACCGCTGAATAGGCACCCCTGCCTTATATCCCTTTGTCTTATTATCCCGTTTGGGAATAAAGACTTCGCCGGGAATCGGAGGGACAAGTTCCTTCAGCTCTTCCATTATGGAGTTCTGCCGGTCTTGCAGCGTAGACAAAAGAGCAACGGCCTTCTCCCGATCGAAAGGAAAACCGTTGCTCTCCATCTTTACCATTAACCATTGTGCTTTATGCTCCAATTCCAACGCCTCTGCCGTCGTCTGCTTTCCGAGACACTTCTTATACAACGCTTCCGTAACGACTACGTCCTGCTCGTTGTAATCCAGCATTTCTTCATTGAATACTGCCCACACATCGTCGGCCTCGTAGTCGGTCGCATACGTACCTTTCAGCACACCTAATCGGTACCCATATGCTTTCAAGGAATGTGAACCGTATAAGTGAGTAGGTAAGACATGCAGCCGAGTCAGCTTGTTGTCGATGTAGTTTATCTCCGAGAAGACCAGACGGGCATAGACCAGCGTGTCTATTACCTTGTCTTTCCTGACCTTAAACCACGGATATATCTTCTGTATCGCTGGAATATCAAAGGAAATGATATTGTGACCGCAGATTGTCTCGCCGGGTGTCATGAGCTTCCTCACGCCTTCCTCCACCTCTTCCGGGCGATACCGATACATGCGGCCGTCTTGCGTATCCTCGATGCACATGCAATGGATTGTCGTCATATCCTTCAGCAATCCGTCTGTCTCAATATCGAAAATCAGCATATTGCATACTCCCCTATCTTTTTCTATTCGAGTTTCTGTTTCAATTCGTCAATCTCATTTTCTGTCTGACTGGCTTTCGCTTCCAATGCTGCCAGCAACTTTTCTTTCAGCGCAATCTTCTTTTCGATCGCAGCTACCCATTTGTTATGCGCTGCATCAGACAAATCAAGCGGCTTATCTCTGAGCCATTCCCAAAAGGTAATCATGCTGGTCATCCTCCTTTCCCATTTCTACTCTTTCTCCATAACGGGGGACAAATAGACTCGGTGCAGTGCTTCCTTTTGTCTGGCCGCACTGAAACTGTCGATGCGTTTTAAGTACCCAATGACACGGGTGGCATATCCTACATCATGAGAACCGCACTTGACGCAATGGTCTTCTGTGTTGACGTTGATATACCCGCAGTCATCACAAACCGTCATGAGGCAGTTGAACGTCCAGTAGTTCACGCCCTTCCGCCCAGCAATACAAATCAGGGCATAGGCCTGTTCCTTCGTCAAAAGCTGGGCCAAGTTAAGGTGACAGGCAGCCCCGCCGTCCAGATACTTTGTCGTGTCTTCCCCATGCAGGGAGAGCTTGTCAAGGATGTTATAGGAATCATCTTCGACCGGGAAGAAGTACGAGTTATAGCAGTCACGAGGAACTTCTAATCCATCTTCCCTGTCCCATTTCGCATTCTTGACTCCCAAGTTCTCCGCAGGGACGAACTCCGTATTGAACTTCACACCACCGTACTTTTGTCTGGCTTCCTTATTCTTTTCATAAATCTGTTGCAAGGTGGCCCGGTAGTATGACTGCGACGGATACCCGTAAAGGTACTCTGAAGCCTCCAGCATACCGTTAATGCCGATAGTGAGGAACTGCTTATCGATGTTAATAAATCCTGCCGAGTACGCCGGGAGCAGCCCGTTGTACAGGTAGTCTTCGATGACTGCCCGATGAGCGAGAAGGTATTTCTGCACACGTTCCACTACGTCTCCCAGTGAAATCCGTTGCTGTTCCAGCCGGTTCATGTTGATCGTGATGACCTGCACGGAGCCTGTAGACACACCCCCCGCACCGAGGGTATAGCTAAACGTATTATCAGCAAGTTCATTACGAAGCCTACAGCAAGAAGCCAGCGAGTCTACGCTCTTCGATTCATAGACAAAGAAGCTGAGTCCTTTTTCCATTTCTTCGCAAATCCCTTTGGCGAACTCGTCGTCCGCCGGGAATCCTTCTTCGATCAAGAGCAGGGAAGCCGTCAGGACAGGATAGGTAAGTAATTCTCTTTCCCTTTCCTTCCGAAACCATTCCATGAAAAACATCTGCAACTCCCGAAACGAGCCCTCGTACTGTGTCTGGCTGCCATCAGGAAAACGGAACTCTCCAAACAGGTGGTCAAAGTAATGCTTGTCCAATACGGAAATGTTCCAGAACACCGACTGGTTCCCTCTAGCACTGGCGGGCTGATTCAGGGCGTACACAACGCCTTGCAGCTCCTGTCCCACTTCTTTTGCATGTGTCTGTACGTAGTCTTTCCCCCACGACTTTCTCGCAAAGTAATCGAAATACAATAGAAATTCCACTGTTGCTACAGCTCCGGCGAATCCCGAGGCTATCTGGTAGACCAGATTTACAAACGAACCGCAGAAACTATGAATATTTCTGGGAGCTTTACTCGTACCCCCAAGCGGTTTCGTGCCATGCAAAAGGAAGGGGAACAGGGTGATAGAAGCACAGTACGGGCGCAGGGACGTTTCGTCGTGAATGTAAATCAAATGACTTTCGATGTCCTCAATGTACTGGTCGGCCAGTCCTTTGTCTTCCGGGAACTTCTCCCTGATTTTCCGTTTAACCAATTCTCGGTTTACCTGAATGGTTTCCGGCTTATACAACTCAGCTTCCAAAATGCCGATGTTCTTTGTGTCTACGTTGGCGTTGCTATCTACCAAGGAACCATCAGCACTGTTGGCCGCATGAGCGTAGTGTTTGATATAGTCGATTTTTCCCCGCACCTGCTCCGGGGTTAAGTTTAAAATACTATTCTTTTCCAGCTTTCCGCAGACTCCTTTCGATAAATTCTACAAGCTGCTGCTCATAGATAGCTCCCGAAATCTCGTCGATAAACGGGGCTTGACCGGGCTTCGCCGAGACACACCCGACGATAGGAAATACCTTGCCGTCCTCGACTTCCGGCAGTGTATCCTTACCAAGACACGTTGCATAGAAGTCTACGCCGGGGTATTTCTTCACCATCTTCGGCCACGCTTTCAGGACTTCATCACAAAATGGGCAGCCTTGAATCACTGTCAAATGAATTAACATAAGGTATCAACCTCTTTTCCGTTTCTGAAATTTGTCTGTCTGTACTTCAAGGAATATCTGATTCGTTCCGGGCGTCGCAAGCCCTCCCTTCGAGTCGTCGTACCGACCCACCTTAATCCATCGGCAATACTGGGCAGCCTCCTGCAAGTCGTCCGCCGTCCAGTCTCCTAAGTAGATACCAATAGGTTTCCCGAACTGAGACACAGGTTTTACAACCTCCTGCATAAACTGGGTAAAATCCATGCCGTTCCGATTTCCACCCATGAAAAGGACAGCCGTAATCTCGCTGGCGTAGTGCTGTACCTGCTCGATAATCCACGCCGGAGTGCGGTAAGTAGTCAGTACATTCGTGTCCCAAAGGTGCTGTGAATGGCACCCCCGGCAATGACAGGAACAATTCCCTAAATTAAAGTACAGCGTGATTTCTCCCGGCAGCTCCTGCAAGGTAATTCCTCGTTCCTGTACCGGGACTTTAAAACTCTGCTTCGGCTTCTCCATGATTCTTCTTCATCCCTTCTGATTTTTCTAGTCTATCCGTCTGCTTGTTATATTCCAGATACCCGGCGATTCCTGTCTCGCCGGAGAACCTATTTTTCAATATGCGAATCTTGATGGTGTTTCGCATGTCTTCATCAGTATCTTGCTGGTTCCGTTCCAGCCCCAAGACAATATCGGAGAGCTGGGCGATAGCATGGGAACCTCTCAACTGATTCAAAGACGTAATGCCTCCCTCTTCGTAGGCCTTCTGTGATTTATCTGGTCTGCTCAAATGAGAGATGACGATCATGCCAACCCCTGTTTCTTCCACAATGCTCCGCATCTGCGTCATGAGGTAATCAATGAGCTTCCGCTCGTTATCCCCTTCGAGGCCGGAGATAGCAATAGACACATGGTCAAGTACGATAAAGTCGCATTCCTCCGCCACGGCTAAATACCGTATCTGGTTCAGTAAGTTGTCTCCCTCAATGGAACCGAAGTGGTTATACAAGACAAATCTACCTGTCCCCAACGTTTCCTCAAAAGCTTTGCGGTAGTCTGCCTCCGATATAGCGTGTCTCTGTAGGTGCAGCCGTTTCCCCGTATGGATAGACATAATGCCCAAGGCCGTCCGCCGGATGTTTTCTTCTAGCATCATGCAGCCTATCTTCAGGTGTTGATGGATACCTAAGTCATAGATAAGCTGTCGGACAAAGGTAGTCTTCCCTACGCCGGTTCCTGCCGTCACGACCAGAAGTTCCCCTTTGCGCAATCCCATGGTCATATCATTCAACGGCAAGTCCCACGGGTAGGGGTAGCCTTCCGTATCTTCTTCCTTTTCAATGATGTCCCACAGCTCGTCGCCGTTGACAATGCCGTCCGGCCTGTAGGGTTTGGCATTCCAGATGGCATTGATGACGGCTTGACCTTTATTCGCCAGTAAGCACTCGTTCGGGTCTTTCATAGGCAAGTTCGCTACCTTGATACCCTTCAAAAGGCCGGCGCACTCTTTAACTGCTCGTCTCCCCGGCTCGTCCATATCGAACATCAGGATGATTTCATCAAACTGCTGCAACCATTCAATGTTATGGGAAATCACCTTTTTAGCCGCCGTCACTCCACAGGGTATAGACACCACGGGATACTTATTCCCTTGTAGTTGGGAAACCGTCAGGCAGTCTATCTCGCCTTCCGTGATGACTAACTTTCCCCGGCCGGAGAACAACTCCTGACCGAAGAACCGTTTGGAAATCTTGCCCAGTGTCTCAAAGGTCTTGTCCGGGTATCGTACCTTTTGACCGATAAGTTCGCCGGTGTCGTCGTAGTAACAGGCGACCTGCACCGCTTTACCATTGTGTCTGCCTACATAATAATGATAGCGTTCACACGTACTCGTCATAATCCCCCGGCGTTTGAGCGGGGAGATAGACAAAGTAGCTGCATCTATCAGCTTTCCCTCTGCTGCCGTTGTTCGAGAGGGGTGATGGGTAGCCTCGCAGGAAAAGCAGTACGTATGGCCGTCGCTGTACACCGTCAGGGCATCAGACGAACCACAGTCCGGGCAGGGCTGATGCGTCTTGACAGCTACGTTAGTTTCCTCAGTCATCTTCTTCTACAAACCTTTCGAGTCCGGGGTACGCCTCTTTCGTAAGGCTGTCGACCACGTCTCCGAGATTTAACTTTTGAATGCGTGTCATGCTCTTCTCATCTTCAGCGTCCACGAGAATATGGATGCCGAGTTCGTTATAAGGAAGGCCGTACCCTGCCACTGCTTCCAGAGGACGCATGGAGTGTACGTCGCCGTCCCTTGTCACAATAAGATGATAGGGAGACGTGAAGTCGCCCTTCTTACGCAAGTCTGAAAGCAGCTCAGGGATAGTCTTACCTCCCATGTTCTGGAAGTAGACACGATAGAAATATGTCTCTTCTCTATCCCTAAACTTAATAATCTCTCTCTCACTTTCCTTTCTTGTATAGTATGTCTTTTGGTAATGCTTTACCTTTCTCATGAAACCATTTGTCGGGTATGGATGTCCCGATATGGTAGGGAAATCCGTGTTCTTTGCACCATGTACTACACTTTTTCCCTAAGCTGTGCAGCATAGCGTCGGTGCGGAAGACAAACCGAATGTCCAGCTCCGGGTACTGCTTCTTAATTCGTATCATCTTGCCTCGTGCCTTAGCGTCCAGCGAGGGCTTCAGCTTAGAGCCTTCGCCGTCCTTCGCCTCTACGAGAATGCCGTTCGGCAAGACAAAATCCGGGGTGTAAGTATGCTCCTGCACATACTTCAGGGCATACTCTTCATATGCGAAAGAAACGCCTCTGGCCTTTAAGTCAGCCAAAAGCGTTTCTTCGTACCCGCTACGGGTCGTCGTCCGTTTCCGCTTGTGATAACCTCCTGTAATTCTCAGAAGTCTACCTCATCATCATTCGTCGTATTGGACTCGGCTTCTTCGTCTGCCTCACCCCGCTGTTTGAAGTCAAATTCATCCGAACCGTCTGTAGAATACTTCACAAGATTGACAACCATCATGGAGTTTAAGTACAGACGGACACCCCATTTCTTCTGTCCTTCATAGAAATACTTCGCATTACAGGCAACTTCCACATCAGAGCCATTGCCAATCAGCACGTCTTCCGGAATAAGCTCGCCGTATTCGTTGTATACCGGGATATGCTTTGGCACCTGCTGTCCCGTCGCTTTGTCTACGTAGTAATGTTTGGTACGCACCTTCACTGTGTCAGTACCATTGTTGTCTTTGATAGGCAAGGTAATTTCGCCGACAAACTTCTTATCCGGGAAGACTTCCTCTTTAATCTTCTGCGTGAAGTAGTCCTTCATCTTCTGGAGGTTTTCCGGCGGCATTTCTACCTGTACCGAAAATCCTACAGGATTGCCCTGCCATTCCTCCGGCGTTCTCACTTTCGCCCAATATGCTTTGCCTTTAATTTTCATCGTCTTTCACTTCTCCTTTTTCTTTTTTGTTGTTAGTAGTGGAGCCGAACCCGCCTGTGCGTTCTCCGGCCTCATCGAGCGGGTCTACTCTTTCTCCATAACGGGGGACAATTAGCTCGTAAGACACCTTCGGAACCAAGACCATCTGGGCTAAAGCCGTACCTTTGTCGACCCTCAGCGTCGTCCGAGACAAATTGGTGAGGATAAGGCACACTTCCTCTTTGTAGTCCGTATCTATCAGGCCGGGGCTGTTCGGGATAATGAACGGTGTCTTCAGGCCGGTAGAAGACCGGGGGTAGATATGGACGCAGTAGCCTTCCGGGATGTCCAGACGGAACCCCAGCGGAACCAGCGTGCCATGGCCAATCATATGGAACGGCGGTATCTCTACGTCTTCCGGGCAGACCAAATCGGCACCGGCGGAACCCTTCGTCTTGATTTTGGGAAACTCCGCACCCTCACGGATAAGCTCAATGCCTACCTGCGGGAACACTTTTCGTACTCTCTTATTCATACGGTTATTTCCTTCCCTTCCTCCGCTTCTTTCAGCCATTGTTCGTACCGCTGGATTTTCGCCAGCTCTTTGTCTAAGTCCTCGCCAATTTTATTGCCAAGTCGCAGTCGGTACTTCAGAATGCAGCCTTTCAAAAAGCCTTTAAATTCTTCGGGAGTGAACAGCTTCTCCATGACCTTGATAGGTTCCAAGACACAGTTGCGGTAGTGAGTGTCGTAGTAGTTTTCTTCCTGTTGGGTCTCTCCACAAACAGGCTCGTCCACACGCTGTAAGTTACAAGACGCTGCCCACCAAAAACGGTGAGTATCTAAAAAAGAACCAGATGCAAAACGAGGGGCGATGCCTGTTATTCTAGCATCTCCCTGTTTCGGTCTCCAGCCCAAGTTTTCATCTAAGGACAGGGCCATGAGGACGGACGTACCGCAATGTCCTACAACAATACCCTCACAATCAATAATACCCTTCCTTCGTACTCTCGAGCCTAATGGAAATAATGCTTCAACATCTGCCATACAAAATCTCTCCTTTCTACTCTTTCTTCTCCATAACGGGGGACAATTACTCTGTCATAGCCTGTTCCAGTACATACAATCCTATCGCAGGATGTGTGCAGTTCCTAAGACATTGCCTTTTATTCCGCAAAGATACATTGGTCAAATCAATGCCGTGTATCCTTTGCAAATCCGGGATTTGAGCAGACCTCAGCTTCTCCGTAGGGAATTCTTTCGGGTTGATCTCAAAATTACTCCAAAAGAAATGCCTTTGAAGCTTCACTGTCGGCTGTATCAAAGGCCGGTAATAAGGTATGACATTCTCTACTACCCACTTTAAGCCTTCGGGAGCGTAGCTCTGTAAAAAGACAATTTCCTGCCACAGCCTAAAATCTGGATATACAGCCTTAGTTCCCCGAAAGCGAACACAAATGTTTTTACGGAAACTGCTGTGCGTCTGACAAGGTGGGGAAGACCAAATGAAATCGTAGTCTTTATAGTGTTCTTCCAGATATGCGTGAGCATCTCCGACAATCACCGTATCTTCCGGGTACAGCTTTTGATATACCGCAGCTATTTCCGGGTCATATTCTACTGCCGTAATTTCATGGTGTGTGTGTGTGTGTGCTGTCCATAGTCTGCGGTTTCCTCCCAGACCAGCATATAAATTTAAAATTCTCATACCTTCCTCCATTTCTTTATGGCAGGATTCCTAAGGATTACTTACTACTACTACTTACCTTACTTAGATTCTTTACCATCCATGGTAATCCTTAGGTATTCCTCTGCCTTCCTCCATAACGGGGGACAATTACAAAACTATTACTTGACAAATTCAGAATAGGGTAAATAGTAAGTGAGTTATATAAGTTATGCATAGTAACTGAGGAAGACATATGGATTATGCATACCTTTGTCTTTCTTCCCATGTGTCTTCCTCCAGCCGCACTCTAAGGCCTATTCGTTATCGTACCCGTACGCTTCCATGTCGTACTTGACTTCCGCTACACCTTCCAGTGTCCAACGTAATGTCATGCCGGTGTAACCGTTCTTGCTCCATACCTTCGGCACGATGTACCCAGCACGTACCTTTTCGACACAGGCCATCCACGGGGTCGGGTTCGACTGCCCACGATACCGGGGTTCGAAAGGCTTCGCCCAGCACCATTTCGTATCGACTAAGAACTGACGGAACTTCGCTCTGTCTTTGATACCTAACATGTCGGCCATCTGCATGAAGGTCACGCTGCCTCCTGCTTCGATGTAGTCTGTCGCCATGGTAGCCTTCGGGGCGAGTTCCTGTACTCTGGCTTCGGCGAGTTGTCGGCCTTCTTCAGCGTCCGCCCACGCCCGGGCAGCTTCTACGGGATTCGTGAAGTCCGGCAGTTTAGCGTATACACCCTGCTTTTCCTGCTCTACTTCCCGGAGTTTCTTTTCACATTCGATGAAATACTTCCGGGCTTGACGGCCTTTCTCGCTCCGCTGGATCATGCAGATTTCTTTCGCCATGTCGAGGGTCAGAGCGTATTCCTTACGGGGTCTGCCACCAGCTTCAGAGGTTTTACTCAAATTTGAGTAAAAGGTATTGTAATCAATCCCTTCTTCAAATCCGTAGTTAATCATCCGAATAATCCAATCGTTGAACCTTGCACTAACTTCTAAGAAATCATGAAGCATACGGCCATCTACCAATACCGTTCCCTTCTTGTTTTCATAGTTCACCATGTTTGCTAATGCTCTGTTGTCTACTACTGCTGCTACTGTTGTCATCATTCTAATCATTCTCCTTTTTCGTTTTCTTCTGATAAATTTTCGTAAGAGGACAAAATCGTTCTCTTCTATAACCCGGGACAATTACCTAGTGAAAGACAAATTTGCTAGATATAATACTATTTATATCCAAATTACCTTTAGGAGGCAGCGGCGGGTCGTCTATTTCCCTGCCCAGCATATCCTCGGCGTGTTCCTTGAACTCCATTAAGGGGTCGTGCTCCGTGTAGAGCTTCACTAACTGCTCCCGGATAATCCGCCTCATGTGTCCGGCCTCGCCCAAGGACGTGCCGAACGAATCATGAACCGTCGTGAAGTTCTGTATCAGCCCATCGGAGCTATTGACTACCATCATGAGGTGGGTAGCGTCTAGGGAGTGGATAAAGTTAGGAGCTACGCCAGACACCTGTTTACGTCTGTCTATTTCCTCACCTTCCTTAACCTCCGTTACGTATACCCTGTACCGGATAGACGCACCGCCGAACCGCAGCCGGAAGCAGGTCGTACCTAACTCCAAATACATCTGCTGTATCGGCAGTCCCAAAGGCGTTACCCACTCGACGGGGTATCCTTCCTTCGCCAGCATCCCGGCAACAGCCTTCAGGTACTCCATGCCGGTCGTCGCTGCCTTTACGGTCGTCTTGACGGCCTTCCATATCTTTGTTGCTAGATACTGAGCTGCGCTCATGGCTCCTATGGCTTTGAAGTGAGGATTCCCGTCGGTCGTGTCCTCAAAAATCTGATTCCCGAACCCGTACTGCCCGGAGCCGTAAGCTAGGGTCATGACAGGCCGTTTGCAGACTTTACGGGTAATACCGTAGGACAACCACGCTTCGGCTAGGGCTTTAGTCCCCGGCGCAGGTTTGCCATTCTTGCCTACCTTACCTATCAGCGTGCCTTCCTGCCTGTCCTGCTCCACCATTTTTAAAACTTTTTGTGCTACCTCGTTGTAAATATCAGCCGGTTTGTCGTGGTCTATGAGATTGACGGACGAACCGCCGACGGGGTCTCGTAAAAGACACGAGTAATGTTGAAGACCGCTACAGGTTCCATCGTACGCTATAAAGCACCGACAAGTGTAACCTACGATATTCCCGTGGTCGTGTACCCATTCCAGAGCCGCTCCCCATTCCCGGCACCACGCTAGGAACTGAAAGGGCTTGTCCTGCTCCTGCCACCATGTAAAGCCTAGAGGGTCATAGGCACTGGCTAGAATATTATCTTCATTATCTTTAACCCACTGCACCCGGTCAGCTAAAGGTATCTTGTCATGCCCGGCCAGTCCTGCGCCGTGTATCGCCAGCCACTCAAAATCGCTAGGGTCTTGCGCTGGTGCCGGATGTGCGTACTCTAGTAAGCCTTTCGTCATGTCATCGCCCTGTGGATTTAGCCCGGTCGGGATAGGATAGACACGGCCTCTAAAGTCTATATTCATGGGAAAATATATCTCGTCGTACTTGCTGAAGTCCTTAGCTAACTTGTGAATCATGACGCACCGCAAGGCTCTTCCTTTTCGGGAGTTCTCCGCCTTGATAATCTCCTGCATTTTCTTCTTGTGCGCCTTGAACTGTTCTTTGAGTTCCTCGTTAGCCTCTATTCTTCAGCGTCATACGGGAACGGCGGAAGCTGGGGTATAGGTGCCGTCTCGGCGAGTCCTGCCCGTCCGCCTCCCTGCTTGATGAGATCAGACATAACGTCTAAGATGAACTTGTTCACCCGGTACGGCGTTGCCTGTATCTTGTTGACTGCTGCATATACTGGTGCTAGGTCAAGCTCATTCAAGCGAGCTAGGTAGCGCCTCATGGTGTGAGTGTTCTTCGTGTAGGGGTGGTGTCTCATAAAGTTAACCTTGCTAGATAAAACACCATGATAACCGCCGGTAAACATATCTGTCCATGGCTTCGGGGGTATGATAGTCGGAACATACTTGACTGCCCGTTCTACTAGGCTCCCTTCACTCTTCTCAACGGCTTTCATGAATGTATCGCTAGGGTACAGCTCCAGCAAGTTTTTGTCTCCTACTGCGCCGACCTCGAAGAAGTCCGTTGACTCCGCTAGAATTTCTAGCAGGTGCATTCCTAGGGCAGCCTTATCGGCCTTCGGGAACTGCGGGAACGTGAAGTGACTACCTTGATAGGCTCTCTCCATAAACCGCAGCTTGAAGTTCCGGCCTACTCGGCTATCTAGCTGCTTGGCGTACCGTTTGGGAGCGTCCTTCTCGGTCTTCATGAATGTGTATAAAGACACCTCATCCTCTAGCTCGGCTCCTATGAGATTCGCCATGTCCGACATAATGAACTTTTTAGACACCAGACTATTGATAACTACCTTCAAAGTCTCTGTTACTAAAGTCATGTAAAATGTCTCCATATCATCACCGTAAAACTTTGCATACCGAGACAAAATCTCATTGTACTTCGGTTTGACGCCCTTTTTGCCCTTCAGACTATAGGCTACGGACTCGGACACGTTGGCCTTGAAGGTCTTGACTAGGTGCTTCATGATTCCCTTGCCTACTGCCGTTCGTGCATAGTCCCCGTCGGCTCGTGCGCTGTCTAGGCTATTCCGTAGCAGCTGCTCGGCGTAGTCCTTGTAATACTTTTCCAATTCCTTTTGGTCTTCTACTGTGTAAGTCATACTCTACCTTCTTTCTTCTGGTGCTCTTCTTCTTGTTTGGTCTTCTGCTGTGTCTCTCTGGGCTTCTGCTGCCCCGTAATCTCGGCGTACTCCTTGCGGGTCAGTACGTTCCCGTAGCGGTCTACGTAATATTCCATATTCCCTCACCTCCCTTCTTTATGGACTGGAGCGTTCTTTCTCCATAACATGGGACAATTACCAGAAATAAGAACATGTGTTTGGTCGCTAGGGTATAAAGGTAGGGCGAGTATCCCACTAGGTGTATGTTACCTGCTAGAGGCACCCGCCCACTGTTCTTTATTACATAGAACATCTGTTTGTTTATCCTTATGATACCGAACAACTGTTCTACCTTCAAATATGGAATTGTCAAGTCTACTAGTATCCCTATAACTCTTCGGGATGATACTTTTCTAACCACGACCTCGTCATAATAGTAAGTACGGCCGTATAGTCGTTCCCTATGATTTTTACGATGCGGCCTTCACCTGCTAAGCCTATCGTGAGAATGCTATCCTTTTGGAGCCTAGACACTTGATAAAAGTCAAACGCATTCACCCAAACACCCTTAGCGATTCTATACGGGTGTTCTATGCCATTAACGCCTTTAGTAACGCCTTCGGCTTCGCAGAACTTGCGCACGTCATCCCTAGACACGCTGATGAAATGAGCGGGGTCTGCTGGAGAATTGATGTAGTATTCTATGTATTTCCCAGACTCTAAGTGTTTTACTGCGTCCAGATCTAAATATGGATTACTATACTTGTCCGTATTCAGTTCGGGAGACACGGCTATGATTACACGGGTATTTGTCCAATATTTCCGGCCGCCTTTCGTTATAAAATGGCTTAATCTAGCCCCATAGTCGTTCTTGTGCGTCAACTTTTTAGCGACAGACACCAGATTATGAATGCCGTAGCGGCTGCCGTCGTAGCCTTCTACAAACTGGCGTATTTTCTCCAGTTTTTCAGCGTCGGACACGTTTGAATACCTTAGAATACTTGCGATTTCTTGCTTCCATGTTAATTTTGCCATGATAATACCTTCCTTCCTTGTAAATCATTATGTTTTATTAGCCTGTCTCATCAGCGCAGGGCGGCTATTCCTCTGCGGACTACTAGGATAGACCTAGTAGTTTCGACTATCTTTTAGAATTCATAACAGCGTCTAATAAGTCTGTACGCTTGATATAAAGCTCTTGACTGTACATCCAGCCACGATTCCCGGCTGTTCGGCTGCTTTTCGCCGTAGTTCGTGCGTCTCTTCTCTGTATTATTGCAGAGGCGTTCACAGATGTCCTCGTCATATACTAGGTACCCACCTCCGTAACTTAATACAACGAAGTCCCCGGCACCATTCAGACACATGCTTTTTAATTCTGCGGTGCTTTCCGGCATGTTGTCGAAGTTTTCAGTCATTTCTAAAGCGTATTCCTTTACGCCTCTCTGCCATGCACTACGGCACTTCGTTTCCTCGATTTTCTGTAACAATTCCTGTTTAGTCATGGTATTATTCCCCTTCCTCTTCATCATCTTCAATATCTAAGTAGGCATAGTATTCGCCGGTTTCCGCTAGGTAGTCGGCCAGCTCTTCGTCATAATATGGGCTTTCGATGTCGTCCACTTCGTTAAAGCTCTGCAAATTGCCGTAACCATCGAAGCGGCACAGCCAGTCCGAAGCACTGAAGTTTCCGTTTAGTACAGCCATTACGGCATCCTTTGCACTCGTGAAAAGTTCGTCATAGTCCAGATCGGCCACTGTGTAAATGTAATCGTCTGGGCAGTATTCCTGTGCATAATCGTTCCACATTGCTAATTTGTCGTAATCGCTGGCATCTCTCAAAGCTTCTAAAATCTTTTCCTGTAATGTCATTGTCTTCTCCTGCCTTCCTGTCTTAATTACACTGCATTGTCACTACATTTTAATTTAAAAATTTTTGCGGTATCTTTCGTACCGCCTTTCGTTGTCTATATCTTACTACATTGTCACTACAATGTCAATAGTAAATTTATAACATTGTCACTACATTTTTTCTATGGTATAATACTAATATAAAAGAGGTGATAAAATGGATAAAGACACAAAAGAAGTATTCTTACAAATCAGAATAACGGAAGAATTAAAAGAAAAATTTAAAAGAATATTAAAAGATAATGGAGACACGGCAAGCGGTTATTTAACTCGTGTAATTACGAGATATGTAAAAGAACACGAGAGCAAAGACAAATAAAAATAGGGGTATCTAAAGAGTACGAAAAGTATTCTAAAGATACCCCTATTTTGTTATAATCTAAGCATATTATACATATAGGAGGCCTGAAACATGAACAAGTCCTTACCATTAATTATTATTGCCTCACTGCTTTTCTTCTCTACCCCTATTGTTTCAAATGCGTATGACTGGAAGCGTGATACATGGGATAGAAGCAGTCCAAACGCTTTTGTAAAGTGGCATAATGAAGTGTACGGGGTGCAGCCTAACGAACGCCCGCCGGAAAATTACACGCCGGAGGAACGAATTGACGAGGTGATCGCTTACGCTGTTTCTATGGATGAAACGCAAGGAAAAACAATAATGAGTAATCATAACGCAATTAAGGAATTACAAGAGGATAATAAAAAACTTAAGACACAAGTTAAATTCTTAATAGTTTGCATAGTAATTATTATCATAGTCATCATTGGTGGGTTTACATGGGTATTATCTAGGAATAGAAAATAGTACAATGTATTCCTAATTGATATAGACAAATTCCCTAAATAGATATGAAACTGATTCCCAACGAATACCAATTATCCCTTAGTATTTCCTCCCGATTCCCATTCCTCCCCTTGGTACTCCGCAGTACTCCTCCAGTACCAAAACGGACAGATACAGAAACTATTACAACGGTTCCGTGTGTATCATAAAAAATAACAATGGATTGCCACCTGAACCCTTACGAATGGCTTAATCATGCGGTTCCCCGTGTTACTATAGGTATCGTAGGCTAATCCCTCGTATTCACACGGAGCCGGGTGTATCTTTTAAATGGATAAAAACAGTGGAGATTCTGAAGATGACCGGGGGTACCGGGGGAAACCGGGAATTTCCTTCAATTAATTCAGTATCACGAATTTTTCACCATTTTTGATACCCTTGCCTACTTTCCTCCCCTTGTGCTACCCTTGAATTACAGGAGATAGGAGAGACAAAGGAGGAAAGGTAAATGGTAAGTTAGCGTATGGCAGCAAAGAAAAGAACACATGGAACCGGGTCTATCGCCCGGACAGACAGCGGTAAATACAAAGGAACCATAAGAGTCCTCGTAAAGGGCGAACAGAAGCGTATATCGAAGACTTTCGCTACCCGTAAGGAAGTTGAGAAATGGTTTAACGAGGTATCCAGACAGAACGTTAAGTACCACACCCCTACTACTGTCTCGGAATACTTTGAACACTTTCTGGAAATGAAAGAGGAAGTATATCGTGAGTCTACCCTTTATGGAATCAAATTGTTTTATCAGAAGCATATCAAGGGGAGTATTCTAGATAAGACACAGTTCTCCTCTCTGGATGCTACGATAATCAACAGGTACTTCCTCGGGCTGGCCTCACATGGCTATGCTTCCTCTACCCTCACCCGCTGGCGAAAGAACTTCAAGAGTATTCTGGAGATGGCTATGTACGAAGGGTATATAGAAGAAAACCTCATGAATAGCCCTAGAATCGTCAAGAAGCTCAAAGGGAAACCATCAAGACCAATTACACCTTTCACCAAAGAAGAAGTCCGTAAACTGCTAAATATGAAGAATTTGAGGAAGCTGCCAGTAGTGTACCAGACATATATCTTACTGGCGTTCCTTACCGGGGCAAGGCCACAAGAAATCATGGCGTTAACCAAGAGTGATGTAACGCTTACCTCTGTGTCTTTCAACAAGTCCTTGGGGCTACACGGAAAACTGCAAGACTGCATGAAGACACCTCACAGCATGCGAACAGTCCCGATCCCAGAGAAGTACGGGAAGATTCTTGAAGATAATAAAAAGACACTCCCACAGGAAAATCTTTTTTATTCCTGTAAGAGTGCCAATGGATATTTAAGCAAAGATAACATAGGGTGGCGGTTCAAGAGATATGTGTCTGCGGTTCTTGGCGGGACTACTAAACACAGACTCTATGATACCCGTCACACCTATGCTACCTTACTCATAACTGTAGACAAAGTTGATGTGAAGACAGTCAGTAAACTTATGGGGCACAGCAACATTGAAACTACCCTCCGGTACTACACACATGCTGCCGAGTTCCCGTGTTACACGGTGTTACACGTGTAAGACAAAAGTGTCAAATCGGTGTCAAAGTCCTCTGCGAAATGCTTCATCAGACTAAAGGACACCTGACTGCAAACTTACATATCACCTAATCTGCCGATGGTCTGTTTCTTCTTCACCGGCTGATGGCCGATTTTTTCAACGAGGATGAACAGCATCGGAATGAGGAATACGCCCAGAATCGTCGCCATAGACGTACCGAAGACGACGACGATACCCATGGTGACACGGGATGCCGCGCCGGCGCCCGTAGCAAGAGCCAACGGGATAGAGCCTACGACGAAGGCCAGGGACGTCATGACGATAGGACGGAGACGAATCTTCGCCGCTTCAATAGCTGCCGATACGGGATCCATGCCGCGTTCATCGACACGGACTTTAGCGTATTCGATAATCAGGATGGCGTTTTTAGCCGCCAAACCGATAACGGCGAGAATACCGATCTGGAAGTAAATGTTGTTCGTCTGGTCAAAGATGTACGTGAACAGCGTCGCGCCGAACAAGCCGGCCGGCACGCTGAACAGTACGGCGAACGGTACCTTCCAGCTTTCGTACAAGGCTGCCAATACGAGGAATACGAAGAGGATAGCCAGACCGAAGACGTAAATCGTCTTGTTGCCGGCTTCGACTTCTTCACGGCTCATGTCGGCCCATTCATAGGTGTAGCCTTCGCCGAGCGTATCGGCGGCGACTTCCTGCAGGGCTTTCAGCGCATCGCCGGAGCTCTGGCCGGCAGCCGGAGCGCCCATGATCTTAATGGCCGGATAGTCGTTGAAACGAGTGATAATAGAAGCCGAGCCAATCGGACGGGGCCGTACGAAGTTGGCCACGGAAATGAGCTCGTTATTGGAATTGCGGACGTAGAGGTTCTTGTTGCCGTCGACGGTTTCACGGAACTGCGGAGCTGCCTGGATGACGACCTTAAAGTTACGTCCGAAAATAGTGAAGTCGTTGATCTGGTACGAGCCGTAGAAAGACTGCAAAGTCTGGTATACAGAGCTCATAGATACGCCTTCTCTGGCAACCATGTCGCGGTCTACGTCGAGGTAATACCCCGGCGTATCGTTGGAAAAGGCCGTATAGACGGAGCCGATTTCCGGCCGTTTCGCCGCTTCGGCAATAAATTTATTGGCCGTTTCCATCAATTCGTCTGTCGTGTGGCCGCCGCGGTTTTCGATGTGCAGCGTAAAGCCGGCAGAAATGCCCATGCCGTCAATAGGCGGCGGGTTGATGGCGACGACCGAAGCCTGGGGAATCTGCGCACCGTGAGCCATGATCTTGCCTACCAGCGCGTCAACGGACATGCTCGGATCTTTACGCTGATCCCAGTCTTCCATGCCGACGAAAGCCGTCGCACCATTCGTCTTAGCGCCGCCGGCCAGCATGTTGTAGCCAACGATATTCATGGACTGCGTAACGCCGGGCTGCTGTTCAATCCAGTTGCCCAAATCGACGGCAATCTGCTTGGTAATCGTCTGGGACGTGCCTTCCGGCAAGGTCGTGCTGACGATGACGAAGCCGTTATCTTCCGACGGCACGAAGCCTGTCGGAATGATGGTGAACAAGAATCCGGAAATACCGGAAATCATAATCAGGAAAGCGACGCTCCACTTGATGCGCCGGTTCAAATGCACCAGACGGATACCGTACCAGTTCGTCATGCGTTCAAAAGCACGATTGAACTGCTGGAAAAATTTAAAGATGCCTTTCGGATTTTCCGTCGGTTTATGAACCTTCAGGATAGAGGCGCACATGGCCGGCGTCAGCGTCAGGGCGACGAAGGCCGAAATGGCCACGGAAATAGCAATCGTAAAGGCAAACTGCCGGTACAAAATACCGCTCATGCCGCTCAGGAAGCCGACTGGGATAAATACGGACGCCAGTACGCAGGCAACGCCGATAACCGGGTTCTGTACGTTCTGCATGGCGATGATCGTCGCTTCCCTCGGCCCCTTGTTGTTGTACTTGATTTCATATTCGACAGCTTCGATAACGACGATGGCATCGTCGACGAGAAGGCCGATAGCCAAAACCATGGCGAACAAGGTCAGGGTATTAATGGAGAAATCTAAAATCGTAAAGCAGGCAAAGGTCCCGAGCAGCGATACAGGAACGGCGATCAGCGGGATCAGCGTCGACCGACCGCTCTGGAGGAACAAGTATACGATAGCCGCTACGAGGAGCAGCGCTTCCACAAAGGTGTGAATAACTTCGTTGATAGACGCCGATACGAACTTCGTGCTGTCGTAAATAATACGGTAATCCAAGTCGGATGGGAAGGATTTTTTAGCTTCTTCCAATACTTCCCGCGCGCCGCTTACAGTCTGCATGGCATTGGCGTCTGACGTCAGGCTGACCATGAAGCCGGCCTGAGGCTGGCCGTTGAAGTTGCCTTCCACGTTATAATCCTTTGCACCCAATTCTACCGTGGCGACATCGCCGACGCGAACCATCGTTCCGTCCGGATTGGTACGGACGATGACATCTCGGAATTGTTCGGCAGTCTGGAGACGGCCTTCAGCGCGCATTGTATACTGGTACGTCTGGTCGTTCGTCGTCGGCTGCGAGCCGATGGAGCCGACGGCAGCCTGGATATTCTGGCCTTCAATAGCAGAAATAATATCCGTCGGCGTGACCTGAAGGATATTCATCTTCAGCGGGTCCATCCAGATACGCATGGCGTAGTCGGAGCCAAATTCTTCAACGTTGCCGACGCCGGAAACGGATTTCAAGGCATCCATAAAGAACTGGGTTGCATAGTTCTTCATGAACGTGGCGTCATAAGTACCGTTCGGGGAATACAAGGCGAAAACCATAGCCGTAGAACTCGTCGATTTCTGGACCGTAACGCCTGTTGCCGTAACTTCCTGCGGCAATGTCGCCTGAACCTGGCTGACGCGGTTCTGCGTATTAACCGTGTCCATGTCGTCGTTACTGCCCGTTTCGAACTGGACGGTCAGGGAATACCGGCCGCTGTCGTTACTGGAGCTGGACATGTTTACCATGTCGTCGACGCCGATCATCTGGCGTTCGATGACGCTGGCGACGGTATCACTGATAACTTCGGCGTTAGCGCCTGTATAGGTCGCGGACACGCTGACCTGCGGAGGCGTAACGTTCGGATATTTTGCGACAGGCAGGGACATCATCGCCAAGAGACCGGCAATCGATATGATCAACGATATGACGATGGCGAAGATCGGCCTGTCAATAAAGAATTTTGATATCACTCTCTCGCCCCCTATTTACTTTCTGTTTTCACAGCTATATCGGAGCCGCTTTCAATTTCGGCTTTTGTCAGCAAGTGCTGATCGAGCGTCGCGCCGCCCGTAGCTTTCTGGTAGCCGTCGACGATGATGAGGTCGCCGTCGCTGATGCCTTCGTTGATAATCCAGAACTTGCCGACCTTCTGACCCGGCGTAACGGGCTTATTCTGCGCCTTGCCTTCGCTGTCGATGACTGAGACGAAGTAGCGGCCCAGGGTCTGCTGTACGGCGCGCTGCGGAACCATGACGGCGTGCTGCTGTACCTGCGTGTCAGAAACGACGGTAGCGTACAAGCCCGGAATCAGGAGGTTCTGCGGATTTTCAAACTGCGCTTTGATAATGATGGAGCCGGAATTGCCGTCCATGCCGTGGTTAATCTGCACGACGTGGCCTTCATAGGCATACATGGAGCCGTCACTCAGGCGCAGCTGCAGATGGTCTCCCCAGCTGCCCGGTTCGTCCGACCGCTTCTTCATCATCTGCAGGTATTCCGCTTCGCTGACGGAGAATTCTACGTACACAGGATCTAACGTAGAAATCGTCACCAAGTCGGTCTGGCCGGCTGTAGCGTACGTGCCGACGGCTACGTCGTCGACGTTGAGCTTGCCGCTGAACGGAGCGTATACGATCGTATCGTCGACGTTATCCTGAGCAGATTGCACCAGCGCGTCGTTGGCTTCCAGCACAGCCTGCTGCTGCCGCGTCGCCGCTTCCTGATCCGTCAGTGTCTGAACGGAAATCGCGTCCTGCTCGACCAGCTGCTGATACCGGCGCAGGTTGAGCTGCTGATTGGCCAGATTGGCCGCAGCCTGAGCCCGGTTGGCCTTGGCGTTTTCCAAAGCTGCATCGTATTCGCGGCTGTCGATACGGAATAAAGGCTGCCCCGCCGTGACCTGCTGGCCGCCCTGCACGTATTTTTCAACGACGCGGCCGGAAATCTTAGCGCGTACAGGAACCTTATCCGTCGCAATGACCGTGCCGCTGTACTCGGCCCGCACAGGCGTGTCTTCCGCCGTTACCTTATACGTATTGACGGCGACAGGCGCCTTCTGCCCGGCCTCCTGAGAGCCGCACCCTGCCAATAACGACGCGACAGTCAGCACCGTCACGCCCATCGTGAATACCTTATGTTTGTGTATCATTCGTTACTTGCCTCCTGTCTTTTTATTCCGTATAAAATTACACGGATACATTTTTCCATATATTCGGAAAAAGAAGATTCATGTTCCGACTCGTCGAAGTATTCCAATATATCATCGGAAGCGCTGTGCAGCATGTGAATCAGAAGAAACTTATCGACTTCCTTAAAGGAATCTTCCTGCTGCGCTTGTTCGAACAACTGGCTCAGCAGCGCCCAATCCATGCGGCGCCGTTCTTCCAGCGCGGCGCAGACCTCGGGCATCTTGCGCAGGATTTCGTCGGTCTTGCGAACGGAAAGAACGGAGATATAATGCGTTTTTACATTGAAGAAGTTTATGATTTTTTCTTCCGTCGTCATCTCCGTATTCGCCAGCAGGGCCACATGCTGTTCATGTATGTCGTCGATTAAAGAAAGCATCGATTTCTCAATAATTTCCTGCTTCGATGAAAAATGCTCGTACAGCGTGCGCTTACTGATGCGAAGGTTTCGAGCCAAATCATCCATATGAAAATCCGCGCCGCGGCGGTTGATTTCATGCAAAGCTTCGGCAATGATCTTTTCTCGAATATCTGCCGCCATTTCAACACATCCTATGTAATATAGTAAACTAAAAATGAAAACTCAGTACCAATTTATAGTTTAATATACTCTATCTTATTAGTCAATAGAAATTATCTGGGTGATGAAAACTTTTATTTCTTTTTAAGTTTCCGACGGCCATCCGTTAGTATGTCTTTCCCAAAGACGCAATGCGTATTTTCATGATGGCCTTTTTAATCGGTTTCCCCTCTCCGTCGGGAGCGCAGAGGCAGCGATGGCCGTCGGCAGGCGTAAAGACGGCGAAGGTTCCTGGGACCATGCGAATTACCGTATCTTCGCCAATGCGGGGATTATAAAACCAGGCATCGGACGCCGAGCGGTCTTCCACGACGGCGCCGGCGTTGCGAATGGGCTGATAACCGATGATTTCGTCTCCTTCAATGACCGTCTGGATGTCGATGTACTCGCGATGGGCTTCCATCGTCCGTTCCGCCGCCGGATGGGTTTCGCCGACGTCGACGTTCATGTAGTTGCCGTCGCCTAATTCATGGCGTCCCGGTTCGAGCGAAGCCAAATCGTACGACGCCAGCTTTTCTATCCACTTGGCTACTCCTGCCGGCACGTACGGAATCTCTTTTTCCCACTGCTTTAAATTACCTACGTACATAGCTCGTCCCTCCTAGTCTTCTTCCTGTTCCCGCTGCGTTACGTTTTTATCGAACAGCGCATCGGCAAATTGAGCCGCGTCGAAGGGCCGCAGGTCGTCAGCACCTTCGCCGACGCCGACCCAGCGGACGGGCACGCCCAATTCCCGCTTGATAGACAAGATAATGCCGCCCTTGGCCGTGCCGTCGAGCTTGGTCAGCACGACGCCCGTCAGGGGCACGACATCGCCGAACAGCTTGGCCTGGCTGACGGCGTTCTGTCCCGTCGTCGCGTCGAGGACCAGCAGCGTTTCATGAGGCGCGCCGTCGATGTTGCGGCCGGCCACGCGGGCCATCTTCCGCAGCTCTTCCATGAGGTTTGATTTCGTGTGAAGCCGTCCGGCCGTATCGACGAGGAGTACGTCGATGCCCCTGGCCTTAGCCGAAGCCGTAGCGTCGAACACGACGGCCGCCGCGTCGGCCCCTTCCTGATGCTTTACGATAGGCACGTCGTTCCGTTCGGCCCAAATCGTCAGCTGCTCCGATGCAGCGGCGCGGAACGTATCGCCGGCGGCCAGCATGACCTTTTTCCCCTGCTGGGTGTAATACTTGGCCAGCTTGCCGATAGTCGTCGTCTTTCCGACGCCGTTGACGCCGACGATGAAGATGACCTCCGTCGTCCCCGTCCGGTCCGGCATGGGCTCGGCGTTTTCCTCCAACAGCTCGACAACGCATTTTTCCAAATAAGGAACGACGTCGTTTCCGTCGCGAATCTCTTTCGATTTGACGCCTTCTCTGATTTTACCCAGCAGGTAATCCGTCGTTTCGACACCGATATCGCTGGTCAGCATGACCGCTTCCAAATCCTCGTACATTTCGTCGTCGATCTTGGCGTAGCCGCGGACGACCGTTTCAATATTCTGAATAAATGATTTCTTCGTCTTTTCCAGACCTTTGCGCAATTTTGAAAAAAAGCCCATGATTACGTTCCTTTCTCTAAGAGTTCGTCTACTTTAACAGTTAATAGCCGGGATACACCCCGTTCTTCCATCGTCACGCCCTGCAGCGTATTGGCAGCTTCCATCGTCTTGCGGCGGTGCGTAATGACGATGAACTGCGTCGCGCCGCTGTAATTTTTCAAATAGCAGGCCATGCGCTCGACGTTGGCCTCGTCCAGGGCCGCGTCCACTTCGTCGACGAGGCAGAACGGCGCCGGATGATAGGCCAGGAAGGCCAGGAGCAGGGCGATGACCGTCAGAGCCCGTTCGCCGCCAGACAACAAGGACAGCTGCTGCTTTTTCTTTCCCGGCGGCTGAATCATGATCTCGATGCCGGCGTTCAGCACGTCCTGCTCGTCCGTCAGCACGGCCTTAGCCTGGCCGCCGCCGAAGAGGCGGCTGAAAATCTGCTGAAAATGGCCGCCGATCTCACCGAGGGCCTGGCGGAACTGGGCCGTCATGGCGTCGTCGATTTCGGCGACGATGTCCTCCAGCTTGGCCCTCGATTCCTGCAAATCGGCGCATTGCTTCTGGTAAAATTCCTGCTGCGCCAGGGCCGCCCGGTATTCTTCCTCGGCGTTGCCGTTGATCTGCCCCAGATCGGCAATGCGCCGCTTCAAGTCGGCCACGCGGTCGTGGAGCTCTTTCAGCGAGCCGTCGCGCCGCCGTTCCATCGCTTCCTGCCGCGTCAGCCCCTGCAGGGCCAGCAGTTCTTCGCCGCGGCGTATGTCGCCGCTGTATTTTTCCAGCTGCACGTTGGCGGCGCTGAGGCGCTCGCTGCACAGCCGTTCCCGTTCCCGCAGCTCCGCCAGGGATTGCTCCAGCGTCTGGCTTTGCCGGAAGTTTTCTTCCCTGTCACGGTAAAATTCTTCTTTTTCCGCATCCTTCTGCTGCGTTTCCCGTTCTTTCAATGCAATCTTTTCCGTCAATTCCTGCAGCAGCGTTTCCGTTTCCGTCAAGCGGGCCCGCCATTCGCGCCGCCGGTCGGACAGCCCTTCGCCGTCGCGGCCGTGCTGCGCCGTTTCTTCGCCGTGCCGGCGCATCTGCTCTCCCGCCTGGCGTACCTGTTCTTCCAGCGTCGCCACGGCAATCTGCCGCTCCGTCAGGGCTTGGCGGCATTCCTCCGCTTCCTGCAAGGCCGCCGTCCGCGCCGCTTCCAATTCCTGCGTATTTTCTGCCGGCGTCTGTTCCAGGACGGCCAACACCTCTTCCTGCCGCACCAGCTCGGCCTGCATATCGGCCCGTACCTGCTGCAGCTGCTCAGCCTGCCCGTCGAGGCGCTGCAGCTCTTCCTGAGCCTTCTCTGCCTCCTGCCGGGCCGACGCTGCTTGCCACTGCCGCTTCTGCAGCTCTACCTGCAGCGTACGGCTTTGCTCATCCTGTTTATCAAGGTTTCGTTTCAGCTCTTCTGCTTTGCAGCGCATCTCGCGTCCCTGGGCAGCCGTCTGTTCCTTTGCCGCCCGAAGCTGGACGGCCTGTTCCTTTAATTCTTCCAGCAAGGCCCTCCGGCTGATCAGGGAGCCCTCCTTGCCCTTCAGGCTGCCGCCGGTCAAAGAACCGCCGGCGTTGAACTGCGTGCCGTCCAGGCAGACGATGCGCAGACGGTATCCATATTTCCGCGCCGTCCGGGAACCTGCATCCACCGAATCGGCGACGAGGGTCTTTCCCAGGAGCGACGCAAAAATACCTGCATAGGCCGCGTCATAGGTCAAAATATCGCTGGCAAAGCCGACGATACCCGGTTCTTGGGATGCCGTTTCTTCGTCGCGAGTCCGCCGGCGTTCCTTCACCGTATCAAGGGGCAGAAACGTCGTCCGGCCGGCATGACGGTCTTTTAAATAGGCAATAGCGGCCTTTGCTGTCTGTTCGTCTTCCGTCACGATGTATCGGGACGCCGCGCCTAGAGCAACGTCCAGCGCCGCGGCGTAGGCCGGCGGTATGCGGCACAGTTCTCCGACGAGGCCGCACACCTGGCGTCTCCAGCCTGTCTTGGCGTCCAAAACGGCCTTAGCCGGACGGCCTGCCCCTTCGTGCTCCTGCTCCATACTTTCCAGCACGCGGATGCGCTGAGCCAGCGCGTCTTCCTGACCTCGCTGGCGGCGGTACGTATCTTCTATGCGCTGCAGCGCCTGCGCAGCTTCTTCCCATTGGCTGCGGCTGGACGCTGCAGCCCCTTCAGCCGCTGACGCTTCTTGCCGCAGGGCTTCTTCCTGCGCCGCCGCGTCGCCGCAGCGCCGCTCGGCTTCTTTCCGCGCCGCCTGCTGCGCCCCTACGGCCCGCTGCAGCTCATCGCAGCGTTCTCCATTTTCCTGCAGGCGCCGCCGCAGTTCTTCTGCATCGCGCCGCAGGACAAACAGCTTCTGCTGGCGGTCCGAATTAGACGCAGTTACCTTTTCCAGCTCAGCCGCAGCCTGACGGGCCTGCTCTTCCGCCTTGCCGAACAGGGCCTGCGTCAGGGCCAGGCCTTTCCTGGCCGCAGCCAGCTCCGCCGTCTTCTGAGCCGACAATTCCTGCAATTCCAGGCCGCGCTTGGCAGCGTCTTCCTTCTTTTTCTGCCAGTCCCGTTCTTCCCGATCCAGCTCCGCTCCTCTTTCCTTCAGCACTTCCTTGCGCTGGACGAAAGCTTCGCGGCGGCTTTTCATGCCGTCCAGTTCAGTATGGACCTGTCGGGCTTCGCTGTCGAGTCGCCGCATCGTCTCCCCTTCCCGCTCCATAGCGGCCATCAGGGTACTGCGCTTCTCTTCGGCTTCGGCCAACGCCTTCACGACGTCCTGCCGTTCTGTCAGCACGGCCAGGCGGTTGTTTTCCGCCTTTTCCAGCAAGCGTTCGCAGTTGCGCAGCTCCTGCAGGGTCAGAGTCCCTTCATAGGATATGCGCTCTGCATCTAACTGGCGAAAGGTTTGTAATGTTTCGGCCTGTTCCTTCATGGGCCCCAGGCGTTCCTCCAGCATAGCCATCATGTCGCGGATACGCTCGACGTTTCGCTCCGTCTCGGCGATTTTCCGCAGGCCTTCCTGCTTGCGGCCCTTATAGCGGCTGATGCCGGCCGCCTCTTCAAAGATAATGCGCCGGTCTTCGGGCTTGCTGTTCAGGATACGGTCGACGCGGTTCTGCCCGATGACGGCCATGGAATCCTGCCCGATGCCCGTATCGGCAAAGAGCATGTGAATGTCCTTCATCCGGCAGGGCCGCTTGTTGATGTAATACTCGCTGTCGCCGGAGCGGAACAGGCGCCGCGTCACGACGACTTCTGCAAAGTCTACGTCCAGCGTGCCGTCGCTGTTGTCAAAATACAGCGACACCTCCGCCGCCCCCTGGGGCCGCCGCCTTTCCGTACCGGCAAAAATGACATCTTCCGCCTTCTGCCCGCGGAGCTGGCGCACGTTTTGCTCGCCCATGACCCAGCGGACGGCGTCGGAAATATTGCTCTTGCCGCTTCCGTTCGGCCCGACAATCGCCGTTATGCCTTTGTCAAATACCAGTGTCGTTTTGTCTGCGAAGGATTTAAATCCCCGCAGCTCCATTTTCACTAATCGCAATGGACCGTTCCTCTTTCCTCGCGGCAGTTTTCTTAAAACAATACAATAAGGTTATAATATATGATAGGAACAACCATACCCAGCGTATAATCGGCCACCTTGAGCTTCGTCAAGCCCATCATGTTCAAGGCGATAGCCAGGATCATGACGTTGCCTACGGCGCTGAGCTCGCGGATGACATCGGGCGTCATGAGGGGCGACAGCAGGGACGCCGCGGCATACACGGCCAGCTCGTATACGATGATGACGATGCCTACCGGCACGGCGCCCACTCCGTACAACGCTCCGAAAATAAAGGCCGATATGCCGTCAATGGTAGATTTCAAATATAAGAGCGTCGTATCTCCTAAAAGAGCTGCCTGAATAGGCCCTAAAATAGCCATCGCGCCGACGACCTGCATGACCGACAAGGTGACGAAGGCCTCGACAAAGTTCGAATCGCCGCCGGCTTTCATGCGGTTCCGCAGCCAAAGGCCGAAGGACTGCATCCGGTCTTCGATAGCCAACACCGTCCCAACGGCCACGCCGATGGCGATGGACAACACCATGAGCAGTATGTTTTCCGTTTGAATGGCGCCCTGAATCGCCATGACGGCCAGGCACAGACCGATGGCCGAAAAGACGGCCTTCGATACGTGCTCCGGCACGCCCTTCTTCAATATGACGCCCAGCACGGCGCCCAAAGCGGTCGCTGCCCCGTTGATAATTACAGCAATCACAATATATCCCCCTTTTGCTGCTTCCGCAGCTTCTCTGTACGTATCTTTCGAATTCCTTCGCCTCGCGGCGCGTCTTGCAAAAAGATATACTTACTCATTATAACAAATTCTCTCTTGTTCGTGTAGTCTATTCTCTGCCTTCGCCGCGGCGGACGGCCAGCCTCTTCCATTTCCCCGTTTACCCTAAATTTACAGTTCATTTCGTTTAAAATCTGCCCCTTTCCCTTGACTTGATAGATATTTATGATTATATTAGAATTTGGATTCGAAAGTCCGCTAAACTAAGAGGAAACGGAGAAGCGCCATGATTCAAGTATACAAACACAATAACGGCCACCTGGAAAATAATATTTCCCTGGTGTCTGCGGAAAAAGGCTCATGGATCGACGTCGTAAATCCCGATTCGGAAGACTTACAGCTCGTATCGATGGTAACGGAAATCCCGACGGACGTGCTGAAGACCGCTCTGGATACGGAAGAACGTTCTCACGTAGAATTAGAAGACAACTACATCTTCGTCGTCATCAACATCCCGATTATTCTGGAAACGGACAGCTACGACACCTTGCCGCTGGGCATCTTTATCACGCCCGATTTCATCATCACCCTGTGCATCCAGGAAACGGAAGTCATGCGCGCGTTCACGGAAAATAAATATCCTCTGTTTTATACCTTCAAAAAAACGCGTTTCTTGTTCCAGATACTCTATCGCTCGGCCACGTTGTTCCTAAAATACCTGATGCAGATTAACCACCGCACCGACGATATCGAAGATATCCTGCGCCATTCCATGCGCAACAAGGAATTCTTCCTCTTATTGGAATTACAGAAGTCCCTGACCTACTTTACGTCGGCCCTGCGGGGCAACGGCATCGTCATGGAGCGTCTCATGCGCCTGCGCCGCAACACGTCTCTCCATCACCTGCTGAAAATGTACGAAGAAGATGAGGACCTGCTGGAAGACGTCATCATCGAAAACAAGCAGGCTATCGAAATGGTTGAAATGTATTCCAACATCCTCATGAGCATGTCCGATACGTTCGCCTCTATCATTTCCAACAACCTGAACATCGTCATGAAATTCCTGGCCTCCATCACGATTATCCTGGCCGTGCCGACGATTATCTTCAGTTTTTGGGGCATCAACGTCCCCCTGCCCTTCGCCAACAACGTCATGGGTTTCGTATACGTCATCGCCATCGCCTTTTTCTGCGCCCTCTGCGCCGTCTTCATGCTGTGGCGAAAGGATTTATTCTGACAGACCGCCTATACACTGCAAAAGCTGGCCTCGCCGCTGCCGAAACAGGCAGCCGGCGATGACCAGCTTTTTTTGTCTGCATATATTTAAGTATATTATTGTCCGGCCGTCATGCTCTTGATCGGCTCAAAGCTGCGCCGATGGATGGGACAGGGGCCGTACTGCCGTATGGCGTCGACGTGGCGCTGCGTCAAATAGCCTTTATGGACGGCAAATCCGTACTGAGGATAAGCCTCGTCGTATTCCATCATGACCCGGTCCCTCGTCACCTTGGCGATAATCGAAGCCGCCGCAATAGACGCGCTCTGGCTGTCGCCGTGGACGACGGACTGATGAGGTACCGTCAGATCCTTCAAGGGCATGGCGTCGATGAGGACGGCTTCCGCCGGCACAGCAAGGCCCGCCGCCGCTTCATACATCCCCTGCATCGTCGCGTGGTAAATGTCGAGGGCATCGATTTCCAGCTCCGACTTGGCAACGCACGACACGGCCACGGCTTCAGCCATGATTTTATCATACAAAGCGTCCCGTTTCGCCGCCGACAGCTTTTTGCTGTCGTTTAATCCGGGACATTCCCAGTAAGGCGGCAGGATGACGGCGGCTACCATGACCGGCCCGGCCACGGGGCCCCGCCCGGCTTCGTCGATGCCGGCGACGTGGTATATGCCGTCGTTATAATAGGCCGTTTCCAGGGAATACATGTGCATGACTCGTTCCCGTTCGGCTTCTTCCTTCATCTTGCGGCGGATATAGGTATCCGCTAATTTTTGTACGGAAAGGCGGCGGTCTTCCTTCATAGTCTGCAGCAGGGCCATGACGTCGTCGGGATTCTGCTCCAGCAGGGCTTTAATATCAGCCGTCTTTAGCTGCCCGATGTCGATCATGATTCTCCGCCCCCACACGCTTCGCCGCAGCGGTCCAGGGAAATCAAGCCGATTTTGCCTTCGCGGTATTCCTTCAAAATGAGCTTATAAGTCTTCTCCATGTCGACGACGCCGCCTGATACGATGCAGCCACGCTTGCGGCCGATGGCTTCGATCGTTTCCAAGGGCGCAGCTCCCAGCGCGTCCAGCTTAAATCTCGCCAGCAATTCGTCGGCGTAGAACTGGCTCAATTCTTCGATGAGCTGGGTAATGACCGTTTCCATGTCGAATACCGTGTCGGAAATGGCCCCTGTCGCGGCCAGCCGATAGGCGCTGACCTGATTTTCCAGCTTAGGCCACAATACGCCCGGCGTGTCGAGAAGGTCGAGCTGATCGCCGATGTGAACCCACTGCTTGCCCTTCGTTTCGCCCGGCTTGTCGGCCGTCTTGGCGGCGCTGCGCCGGGCCAGCTTGTTGATGAGCGTCGACTTGCCTACGTTGGGAATGCCGAGAATCATCGTCCGCACGGAACGGTTCTTCAGCCCCCGGGCCCGCCAATGGGCCAGCTTGGGCTCGGCCAGCTTGCGCACCAAGGCGACGAGCTGCTTGACTCCCTTGCCATCCTTGCTGTTTAAGGGCAGCACGATGCGTCCCTGCTCCTTATAATACTGTACCCATTCCCTGACCATGTCCGGGTCGGCCAAGTCGGCCTTGTTCATGACGACGACCGACGGCTTCTGGCCGATGAGGCTGGCTATCATGGGGTTGGTGCTGCTCATGGGGATGCGGGCGTCGACGAGCTCGATGACAACGTCGATGACCTTCAGATTTGCTTCTATCAGCCGCCTGGCTTTCGCCATGTGGCCGGGATACCAGTTGATAATCATAACGTACCTCTCTTTTGTCTGTGTTTCGTTTCTATTGTAGGAGATTCTGTCCCTGCCGTCAACTGGCAGCCGGTCTTCGCGCGACTTGTCCGCCGCGCCGGGTTCTTCCGCTTAGAACGCGAAAATCAATTCTGCCCGCGTCTGTTCTTCCGGATCAGCCATGCCGCCGGCCTTGGCTTCCGTAGCGAAGGACTGCATGACGCTGAACATGGCGTTCTTGGCTAATACATAGTCGACGCCGACGCCCCATGACGTCAGATTGTCCATCTGCGAGGCGAAGCGCCACGACGTCGTAAAGCCGCCGAGCCAGGTACCGTCTTCTGCGTCGATGTATTCCGTCCAGATATCCCACGATTTCGGGATTGCCATGCTCGATTTCCCGTACATCAGGCGGCCGATGAACAAGTCGGCAGAGCCGTCGTCGTGCGTATACTGCGTATCATGGTTTAAGTTCGTGCGTTCATACTGAGCCAATACATTCCATTTCGAGCCGATGTTGACGCTGGCATAGGCGCCCCATAAGGAGTCGGCGTTAAAATCCCTGTTGGCTTCTCCGTTCCCAGTCGTATTGAAATCATTATAATATACGCCGGCAGCCGAATCGTTTCCAAAAAAAGCTTCGATTTCGCCGTAGCCGGTCTTTACGCCGTTGATGGAATCATCGCCTTGGACGCTGCCGGCCATGACATTCCCCTTTTTGAATTTGCCGTAGCCCGCCGTAAGAGCAAAAGCATCTGTACGGTATTGCCCTTCAGCGCGGTCGAAAATATCGCTGTACGTGTACCCATAGCTGCGCGGGCCGCCGATCTTGTATATATCCGTCCGGCCGAGGCTCAGATAAAAGGAATCCGCCTCGTAGTCGACTTTAAGGGCGTCGGCAAAGGCGTCGTTCGTGCCGCCGCTGACCGCGCCGTTTTCACTGAAGCTCTGCCAATCCGAACTAATGCTTACGGTGGCTTTCAGCCGTTCGTCGAGCTGTGCCTGTCCGCGAAGGCGGATGCGGTAATCCCAGGAATTGTCATTTTCCTTGCCGGCGCGGCTGCCTGCAGAATTCTGATAGCGATAGCGGAAGCGGGCGTCGCCGCTAAACTTCACATTGCCGACCTTGTTCTCTAAAGCCGCGACGCGAAGGCCGAGGCGGTTCAGCTCTTCAGCGTACTCGTCGGCCAGCTTGTGAATCACGGCCCGCTGTTCCACCGACGCCCTGTCCATATGAGCCATAGCCTTGGCGACCATTTCAGCCGCTTCATACCGCGTAATGGAACGGTTTCCCTGAAAATAATTTCCGTCTACGCCCTGAATCACGCCGGCCTCAGCCAGCTCCGCCACAGAGTGGTAAGCCCAGCTGTCGGCAGGCACGTCGACAAAGGGATTGGCAGCCCCGGCACTCGTCATGCCCATTGTCAGGATACTGGCCGCCGCCATAGCGATTAGTTTCTTCATCATGTATAACCCTCATTTCAAACGTATAGTGCGTTCTATCTCCACTCCGTACGCAGCATTTCCAGCCGTCGCAGGCCACGCGGCTTGTACGCCCTATGAAGACACAACGCTACTTATTTTGCCTGATATATCCGATCTTGTCAACTATGAAATGAGAAAAAGTATGGCGAGACGAACCGTTTTGCAATAGGAAAAGGACATGCCCTGCGCGGGCATGCCCTAACGTATATCCTATGCTATTATCCTTTGCGCGTAGCCGTCAGTTCCTGAATATGAGCGACGACTTCGTCGACCGGTTTTGCGCCGAGATCGCCTTTTGCTCTGTCGCGGAGGGACAAGGTATTCGTTTCGATTTCCTTGTCGCCGATGATAGCCATGTACGGAACCTTTTCCATCTGGGCCTTGCGAATCTTGTAGCCGATCTTTTCGTTGCTTTCGTCTACTTCTACGCGGATGCCCAGCTTCTTGAATTTCTTGCGCAGTTCCAAAGCATAGGCCAAATGCTTATCGGAAATGGGCAGGAATTTGATCTGTACCGGAGCGAGCCATACGGGGAAGGCGCCGGCATAGTTTTCGATGAGGATGCCCAGGAAGCGTTCAATGCTGCCGAAGCAGGTACGGTGTACCATGACCGGGCGATGCTTCTGGCCGTCTTCGCCGACATAGGTCATGTCGAAGCGTTCCGGCATGAGCATATCAAGCTGGATCGTACCGCACTGCCAAGTACGGCCGATGGAATCCTTGACGTGGAAGTCGAGCTTCGGACCGTAGAAAGCGCCGTCGCCTTCGTTGACCTGGTACGGAATGTTTCTGTCTTCTAATACCTTGCGCAGGGTGCTCGTCGCTAATTCCCAAATTTCGTCGGAGCCCATGGAGTCTTCCGGACGAGTGGACAATTCGACGCGGTATTCCAAGCCGAATACGTTGTAAGCCTTGTCAAACAAGTCGATAACGCCGGAAATTTCTTCTTCCATCTGGCTCGGCAGCATGAAGATGTGGGCGTCGTCCTGGGTGAAGCAGCGAACGCGGAACAAGCCGTGGAGGGCGCCGTGGAGCTCATGGCGGTGAACCAGGCCTAATTCAGCCATCCGCATGGGGAAATCACGATAACTATGGACGTCGCTCTTATATACGAGGATACCGCCGGGGCAGTTCATCGGCTTAATCGCGTACGGTTCGTCGTCGATAGTCGTGAAGTACATATTGTCACGGTAATGATCCCAGTGACCGGACTGTTCCCACAGGTGGCGGCTCAGGATCGTCGGCGTGCTGATTTCGTCGTATTCCGCTTCATCGTGCAGTTCATACCAGAATTTGAGCAGCGTCTTGCGGAGAACCATGCCTTTTGCGTGGAAGAACGGGAAGCCCGGGCCTTCTTCGTGGAAGCTGAACAAGTCGAGCTGCTTGCCCAATTTACGATGGTCACGCTTTTCCGCTTCAGCCAGCATGTGCAGATATGCATCCAAGTCGTCTTTCTTTTCGAAAGCCGTGCCGTAAATACGCTGAAGCATCTTATTATGTTCATCGCCGCGCCAGTACGCACCGGCCACCGTCAGCAGCTTAAAAGCTTTGACCCGGCCCGTCGTTTCGCAGTGCGGTCCTGCGCACAAATCGACGAAATCTCCCTGGCGGTATAAGGAAATCTGTTCGCCCTCCGGCAGGTCTTCAATCAATTCTACCTTGTAGTCCTGACCGGCGTCTTTAAACATTTTCAGCGCTTCGTCGCGGGATACGACTTCTTTCGTCAAAGCGAGATTTTCTTTGACGATTTTTTCCATTTCTGCTTCGATGGAGGCGAAATCTTCCTGCGTAAACCGGTGTTCCGTATCGAAATCGTAGTAAAAACCGTTTTCGATGGACGGGCCGATAGCGAGTTTAACATCCTTGAACAAACGCTGAACGGCCTGCGCCATGATATGGGATGCCGTATGGCGGAGCGTGTCCTTCCCTTCCTGGGCGTCAAAAGTCAGGAATTCAACGGTAGAACCGTCGACGATGGTTTCCCGCAAATCCGTTACGTCTCCATTGACTTTCGCTACCAATACTTTCTTAGCCAAGCTGTTGCTCAGCTCTTTTGCGGCATCATACAACGAAATGCCGTCGGCAAATACTTTTTTGCTGCCGTCTTTTAACACTAATTCTGCCATAATACATCCTCCTTAATAAAAAAGCTCCCGTCCTCAAGGGACGAGAGCATGCTCACGTGGTTCCACCCTAGTTCATCAGTAAAATACCGATGTACTCAAACGCTATAACGTGGCGACCGAACCGCCGTACTGCAACTTCCGGCGATTAGCTCCAAGGGGGTAACACTTTCACGCTTTAAGGACACTCACACCAACTATGCCCCTCTCTGATAAAGCCGCTGAAAATATCATGTCCTTTTCAAGGCTTGTTACATATTTCTATGTATGCGTAAATTATACGACGTACGATGTACCTTGTCAAGAAACTTTAGTCTTTTTTTACTTCAAATTAAGAACTTAAAGAACTGCAGCTACGTAAAAAGGACTGCCCGAAGACAGTCCTTTTTTAGGCTTATGGAAATCTAGGTATTATGCCATACCTTTGGCTGCTTTAATAGCTGCTGTGAGTTTGGGAACTACTTCGAAAGCGTCGCCAACGATACCGTAGTCGCAAACTTTGAAGATCGGAGCATCTTCGTCTTTGTTGATAGCGATGATGCAGTCAGAACCCGTCATGCCTGCCAAGTGCTGAATAGCACCGGAAATAGCGCAAGCGATGTAGAGTTTCGGGCCAACAGTCTTACCTGTCTGGCCAACCTGATGGAGAGCGTCGATCCAGCCAGCGTCAACAGCTGCACGGGATGCGCCGACAGCGCCGCCCAATACGTCTGCCAATTCTTTCAGGATACCGCCGCCAACAAACGGTTCAGCGCCGTTCATGCCGCGGCCGCCGGCAACGATAACGTCAGCTTCTTCGATCTTAACGCCTTCGCCGCCCATTTTAATGAGTTCAACGAATTTCGTCATGAAGTCAGCGTCGGAAAGTTTTGCTTCCATTTCGATAACTTCGCCTGTAGCGCTCGGATCAGCTTCCGGTTTTTTGAATACGTTCGGACGAACAGTACCCATCTGCGGACGGTTATCCGGGCAAATGATTTCAGCCATGATGTTGCCGCCCAAAGCCGGACGAGTCCAAACGATCGTCTTGCCGTCTTCGTCAACGGAAAGACCCGTGCAGTCAGCCGTCAAGCCCGTTTTCAGGGAGTTAGCGACGCGGGGGCCGAGATCGCGGCCGATGTTCGTAGCGCCTACGAGGAATACGTTCGGTTTAACTTCATGGAAGAAGTCGCACAGAACTTTAGAGTAAGCCGTTGTGTTGTAGTTAGCCAATTTTTCATCGTCATATACATATACTTTGTGAGCGCCATGAGCGATGAGTTCCTGTGCCAACGGTTTTACGTTATAACCAATCAGTACCGCACCTACTTCGTCACCGATGCCGTCAGCCAATTTACGGCCCTGGCCCAACAGTTCGAAAGATACGTTACGTAATTTGCCTTCGAATTGTTCAGCGATTACATATACGCCTTTGTATTCTGCTAAATCCATTTTCACTGTTCCTCCTTAGAAATTAGATGATTTTGTTTTCAGTCAATTTAGCCATCAACTGATCTACTGCTACCTGGGCGTCTTCTTCGTTAATAACGAGACCCTGTGTTCTCTGAGGCGGTGTGAAAATCTTACGAACTTTTGTCGGAGAACCGCTCAAACCAATCTGAGATTCGTCAGCGTTGATGTCAGCAGCAGACAATTCAGGAATTTCACGACGTTTTGCTTTCATCGTACCACGGATGGTCGGGAAGCGCGGTTCGTTCAATTCTTTAACGGCTGTAATCAAAACGGGGAACTGAGCTTCCGTTACGATGTAGCCTTCTTCGTTCTGCTGTTTAACCGTTACAGTCGTGCCTTCAACTTTGATTTCGGCAGCATATGTAATCTGAGGAATGCCGAGTTCGCAAGCGATCTGCGGGCCAACCTGAGCCGTGTCGCCGTCGATAGCCTGTTTGCCGCAAAGGATGATATCGAACTGTTCGATGCCTTTGAGTTCAGCAACTTTTTTAACAGCCTGAGCCAGGCAATAACCTGTAGCCAATGTATCAGAGCCGCCAACTTTGCGGTCTGTCAGGAGATAAGCGTCGTCAGCGCCCATTGCCAGAGCTTCGCGCAATACGTCTTTTGCCTGCGGGGGACCCATGGAAAGGACAGTAACCTTTGCACCCTGATTGTCCTTCAACTGCAAAGCTGCTTCCAAAGCGTTCTGGTCAAAGGGGTTGAAAATGTTAGGAACACCAGCACGAATGACGGTATGTTTTACGGGGTCAATCTTAACTTCTGCTGTGTCCGGAACTTGTTTGACACATACCAATATTTCCATTTACGTTTGCCTCCTAAAAAAAGTATCTTTTTATTCAACAGGCTTGGTCTTTTCAGACCAAGCCCGTATCATAAACCTTAAAAATTGCTTACCGCAACAAAGCGCCGGATGTTACCATCAACTGAACTTCGTTGGTGCCTTCATAGATCTGAGTGATCTTAGCGTCACGCATATGACGAGCAACCGGATATTCTTCGCTGTAGCCATAGCCGCCGAAGATCTGAACAGCTTCAACGGAAACTTCCATAGCTACGTCGGAAGCGAATCTCTTAGCGATAGCAGCGTCAACCGTGAACGGCTGGCCTTCGTGTTTCAAGAAAGCAGCTTTGTAAACGAGGTTACGAGCAGCTTCAATCTTCATCTTCATGTCAGCCAGTTTGAAGGAAACGGACTGGAATTTGCAAAGCGGTTTGCCGAACTGAACACGCTGTTTGGAGTATTCAACTGCATCGTTCAAAGCAGCTTCTGCAATGCCGAGAGCCTGAGCAGCAACGCCGATACGGCCGCCGTCCAAGGTCATCATAGCAACTTTGAAGCCTTTGCCTTCGCCGCCGAGGAGGTTTTCTTTCGGAACTTTTACGTTCTGGAATACTAATTCCATCGTCTGGGAAGTATGGATGCCCAATTTGTCTTCTTTCTTGCCGAATGTGAAGCCTTCCCAGCCTTTTTCGATGATGAAGGCGCTGATGCCCTTCGTGCCCTGGGATTTATCGGTCATAGCGAATACGATGTAAACGTCAGCTTCGCCGGCATTCGTGATGAATACTTTGGAGCCATTCAGGATGTAGTCGCCGTTTTCGTCTTTCGTAGCAACGGTCTGCTGGCCGGAAGCATCAGTACCAGCGTTCGGTTCTGTCAAGCCGAATGCGCCGAGTTTCGTGCCTTCGATCAAGCCGGGCAGGTATTTTTCTTTCTGTTCTTCCGTACCAAACTGCCAAATCGGGTTGATGCAGAGGGATACATGAGCGGACAAGGTGATGGACATACCAGCATCGTATTTAGCCAATTCTTCAACGGCCAGGATGTAGCTCAATACGTCGCATTCAGCGCCGCCGTATTTTTCTTCGAAATAAGCACCAGCCAAGCCGAGGCTGAGCATTTCGTCAACGAGAGCACGGTCGAAAATACCCTGATGGTCGCGTTCCGTAATCGTCGGGGCCAATTTCTTTTCGCCAAAGTCTTTAGCCAATTTTACAAATTCCTGTTGTACGTCTGTCAAGTTAAAATTCATGATACTTCCACTCTCCTTAAATAATAGTGTGAATAGTGAAACGTTCCCGTGCAGTGCATACTGTTTGGGGCACATATACACAACCTTTAAGTGCTTACACCTGAATTGTACAACTTTTCACATGTTAAATCAATAGCAAATCCCGCCTAAGGCAGAATATAGCTATGCCTTTTTGTAATTATTAACTTTTAATCAGACTTTTTCGGACTACCTGTGAAAATGTGTAAAAAACACCTTGACAAATGCCGAAATGATTCAACTGTGAAATAGGTATACCGTTCTTCGTTCTGTCCCCCTGCAGCACAGAGATACCCTGCAGAGATGAATTTGTTCCACCTTTAATATTACGTATAGCAAATTATACTTGATGCAAAAATTAAGGAAAGCTACATGTTTATTATATCACGAATCCCCCTGAAGTTGTCAAGAATCTGGGCCGTAATCCCCCATATTTTGTATTCTTTATATGCATAGAAGATCACATTATAGGTACTTCGTTTTTTCCATCCCACTTGGTTCGATACAGGCAGTCCCGCCGGAAACCCCGGCCCCGGCCGCGTTGCCAGTTCGACCTGGGCGATTTCCGGCTCATGGGCAGCAAACCAGTCCAGCGGCACGGTAAAGATATGGTCTATTTCTCCTCTGCTGATGACGAAATCCGTCGTGTCGATATACGCCGCAAAGGGATATATCTTTACGCCGACAGGAGACTCGACGTAATCCAGAGGCCCCCAGACGTGAATATGAGAAGGGCTGACGCCTAATTCCTCCTGCGTTTCCCTTAGGGCCGCTTCCAACGGGCTGCTGTCGCTTTTTTCTATGACGCCGCCGGGAAAGCAGATATCTCCGGGCTGCCAGCTCAGCTTACTGCTGCGTACCTCGAATACCAGATGTTCTTCGCCGTCCACGCAGACGACAGGAGCCAGCACGGCGCACGGCACCGTATTCATGCAGGGGTTTTGCCGGACAATCCGTTCCGGCCAGGGCGCAAACATATCCATGACCATCCTCCTTATGGTAAAAAAAGAGGATGCCGTTCAGACATCCTCCTCTATGCTTCATATATTGCTGCACTTATTTTACAACGATATTGATGATTTTTTTAGGTACGACGATGAATTTGACAATAGTTTTGCCGTCTGTAAAGTCCTTGACGCGCGGCATAGCCAGTACCTGTTCCTTCAATTCATCCTGACCGATTTCAGCAGGAACGGTAATGCGTTCGCGAACCTTGCCGTTAATCTGGACGGGCAGTTCGATTTCATCGACAACCAATGCACTGGCATCGACTTCCGGCCATTCCTGTTCATGAACGCTGCCGTCAAAGCCGGCGATCTGCCACAATTCTTCCGTAATATGCGGCGTAAAGGGAGCCAGGAGCTTCAAGAGATTCGTGTTGACTTCCAAGGCCACATCGCTGCGGATCGTCGTATTGGCGCCGACATAGGCATACATGGCATTAACCAGTTCCATAATCGAGCTGACAGCCGTATTCAGCGCGTAGTCACCGTCTACGCCCTTAACGTCTTCCGTCACCTTGGCGATAGTCCTGTGTTCCTGCAGGCGCAGCGCTTTTTCTGCTTCCGTCAAATCACGGCCGCTTTCACCATTCTTCGCCAGGTCGATATACTGGTGAACAATGCGCCATACGCGGTTGAGGAAACGGTACGAGCCTTCTACGCCCTGATCGGACCATTCGAGGTCACGTTCCGGCGGAGCGGCAAACAGGATAAACAGCCGTCCCGTATCTGCGCCGTACTTAGCCAGGATTTCTTCCGGCGACACGACGTTGCCCTTCGACTTGGACATCTTGCTGCCGTCCATGAGGACCATGCCCTGGGTCAGCAGGCGTTCAAACGGTTCTACGTTGTCGACGAGGCCGGCGTCGTGGAAGACCTTCATGAAGAAGCGGGAGTACATCAGGTGCAGAATCGCATGTTCGATGCCGCCGATGTACTGGTCTACGTTCATCCAGTGGTTGGCCTTCTTCGGGTCCCATGCCTGTTCGTCGTTGCGGGCGTCAGCATAGCGCAGGAAATACCAGGACGAGCATACGAAGGTATCCATCGTATCGGTTTCTCTCGTCGCCGGGCCGCCGCATTTCGGGCAGGTGCAATGAACAAATTCTTCGCTCGTTGCCAAGGGAGATACGGCTCCGGCCGTAAACTGGACGTCTGTCGGCAGTTTAACCGGCAGCTGATCTTCCGGCACGAGCTGTTCGCCGCATTTCGGGCAGTAAATGATAGGAATCGGCGCGCCCCAATAGCGCTGACGGGAAATGAGCCAGTCGCGGAGCTTGAAATTGACCGTGCCCTTGCCGAGGTTGTGGTCGACGAGCCATTTCGTAATGGCCTTGCGGCCTTCCTCGTCAGTCAGGCCGTTGAATTCGCCGGAGTTAACCAGAACGCCCGGGTCGTGGTAAGCTCCTTCCATCGTATCCAAATCGAGGCTCATGTCTTTATTCTGTACAACTAAGCGGATAGGCAGGTTGAATTTTTTAGCGAATTCCCAGTCGCGCTGGTCGTGGCCAGGAACGCCCATGACGGCGCCTGTACCGTAATCTACCAGGACGTAGTTGGCAATCCAGATCGGCACTTGCTCGTTATTCAGGGGATTGACAGCGTAAGCGCCGGTAAACATCCCTTCTTTTTCGGCCTCGTTCGACGTCCGTTCGATGTCGTTCATATTCTTCATGCGCGTAATAAACGCACGAAGTTCCGTTTCATTTTCCCGTCCCTTAATCAATTCCTCTACATAGGGGTGTTCCGGAGCCAGCACGATATACGTGACGCCGAAAATCGTATCGACACGGGTAGAGAACATGGGAATGGACTTGCCGATTTCCGGGATTTCAAAGGAGAATTCCGCCCCTTCACTGCGGCCAATCCAGTTTTTCTGCATCGTCTTAACCCGTTCCGGCCAGCCGGGCAGGAGCTTCAAATCGTCGAGAAGGCGATCAGCATAGTCGGTGATTTTGAAGAACCACTGCTTCAAATCCTTTTTGACGACAGGCGAATCACAGCGCCAGCACAAACCGTCGATAACCTGTTCGTTGGCCAGTACGGTATTGCACTTTTCGCACCAGTTTACCTTGGCTTCCTTGCGGTATGCCAGGCCCTGCTTGTACAGCAGCTCGAAAATCCACTGCGTCCATTTATAGTATTTTTCATGACACGTAGCTACTTCGCGGTCCCAATCATAGGAAAGACCGAGCGCCTTCTGCTGACGCGTCATGTTTTCAATATTGCTGAACGTCCAGTCTGCCGGCGGCGTACCGTGCTTAATAGCCGCGTTTTCAGCAGGCATGCCGAATGCGTCGTAGCCCATGGGATGCAGGACGTTGTAGCCGTTCATGCGGCGGTAACGGGCAATGACGTCGCCAATCGTGTAGTTGCGGACATGCCCCATGTGGAGGTTGCCCGAAGGATACGGAAACATTTCCAGTACATAATACGGCGGCTTGCCGTTGTCGTCGGGGCAACGGTCTGTCTTGTCTTCCAGCCATTTATGCTGCCATTTCTTTTCTATTTCTTGGGGAATATATTTTTCCAATTACTTATGCCTCCTATCGCTGCGTACAGTGGGCGGTGCCGCGCTGCTGCAGGGTCTTCTTCTTATTATAGTGTTCCCGTGCCGTCAAGTCAATTCTTGCGGAGCAAAACTCTGCCAAAAATGGGGCGCTTCGAAGCCTTTTCTCCAAAAACTTGCGCCGCCGAGGTTGTATTTCGTAATTAATTTAGCTTTTTCCGTCAAGGACTTTTCATCTTCAAACCATACCTGGACCCGGCCCGTCGTCAAGGGCAAATCCATGTAGTACAGGCCCAGTTCGTCGTTCCACGTAACGTAGTCCTTGTATTTTTCAAGCAGTAGCCCGCTGGCCGACATGGGCAGCGTCCGTACCAGCAGCACCGGCTTCTTCGGCTTCGCCTCTTTGGAAACGGCCGTCTTGCCCTTCGCCTCGTTCTTCCTTTGCGGCGCCAAAACCTCTGCCGCAGCGTTCTTCTCAGCCGCTCCCTCCGTCCCGGCAACAGGCGGCCATTCATTGATATCCAGAGGCAAGTCCTGTTCTTCCGTCGTTTCATACCACAGGCGCATGTACAGCGGCATGCCCAGGACGACCTTTTCCGCCGGCACGATAGCCGTCACGTTCTGCACAGCCTTTTCTACCCAGGGATACGATGCTACGGGGCCGGCTACGGAGCTCGTGCGGCCAAACTGGTCATAGGCCATAATCATCAGGTAATCAAGATGAGGCGCCAGCGCCGCCCGGTCGTACACGCGGGACCAGTTCATACTGTTCGATATGGGCGTCACATCCATGGACAATTTCAGACCGTAAGCCCGGCAGGCCCGGCTTAAACGCCCTACAAAAGCCGTCAGCCTGTCTTTGTCGGCATAGTTGATGTTTTCAAAATCAATATTATAGCCCTTGAAATCGTACAGCAGCGCATAGCCTATCAGTTCTTTAATCATCGTGTCCTGAAGCTTGTCGTCGCTCAATACGGCATGGGTCAGGGCCGGGTCGAAGTTATTGTCGATGAGGGGCCACATGGCGTAGCCCTTCGCAGCATAGGCGTCAGCCAGCATGGCGAAATCATCGTGCCGCAGCGCTACGCCCTGATCGGTCAGTCGGAACGCGCAGGGCGACATGACAGGCTGCGCCGTATCCAGGGACGGCAGGTTTTCATCTCCCTGCATGAGAGGATCCCAAAACAAGACCAATCCCATCTTTCGTTCCTTCTTCTTCCGGTTCTTCTTGTTCTTTTTCTTCTCTTTTTTGGTATCAGCGTTAGTAGACACCGCCGTTCTATTGCTGTCCTCCAAGGAACGCAGCGCCGGAGCGATACGAGTCGGAGACACGGGCCGCATCAACTCCCGCTTCCCCTCTTCCCACGTCAGGGAAAGGCCCATCGTGCGGTAAATACGGCGTATATTCAGACTCGTTTCGCCGTCACTTTGCCGCGCAGGCAGGCGCAGCGCCGCCTGCATATCCTTCCATAAGACGGATCCATCCTTTGCCGGCGGCAGTCGCAGCCAATACGTCCCCTTCTTGGCATCGGCCTTGTACAGGCCATACTCCTGCAAAGCTTTTTCCGATACGAGCCAGCGGCCTTCTTCTTCCCGAATCGCCATAGACGCCGGATGTTCCGCCGCTGCCGGTATGGCTGCCCGCGGAATGGCAGCCCACGGCCCGCGGTCCGGCACGGCTTGTTCCGATACGGCCTCTCCGCCGGACGCCGCCACGACAACTTGAAGAGACACGGCGAGCAGCGACGCCAGGCACAGCGTCCGCAGCCGCGATGTATGTTTCATAGACACCCTCCTTTTGCAAAACAGGTGGAAATTTCTCTGAAATCAGGTATAATGAAAAAAATGCAATTTTCCTCTCTAGGTATACTGCATGGCTATTATACCATAAAGAGAAAGTATAAAACATCAAAGGAGGCTATTCTATTGCATCAATATCTCTTTTTTATCGGCGATTTCCCAATCCGGGCCTACGGATTGTTATTTATGCTCGGCATCGTCTCCGCCGGTATTACAGCCTACTACATCACGAAGCGGGATGGCCGGGGCTGGCACGTCCACATATTCGACTTTACCCTCTGCTGCGGCCTAGCCGGCATCGTCGGCGGCCGCCTTTGGGACGTCTTCTTCTTCGACTGGGCCTATTATCACAACCACCTGTTGGAAATCCCCTTCGTCTGGCAGGGCGGCATGGCTATCCAGGGCGGCCTGGTATTCGGAGCTGTCGCCGGCTACTGGTACACGCGCCGCCACGACATCGACACCTGGGCTTTTGCCGACCTCATCGCACCGGCCATCATTCTCGGCCAGTCCGTCGGCCGCATGGCCAACCTCATGAACGGCGATGCCTTCGGTCATCCCACAGGCGGAAATTTCGGCATTGTCTATCCCGAAACGACCCTGGCCTATCGAACCTACGGCAGCCAGCCCCTATGGCCGGCAGAAGTCTGGGAAGGCCAGCTTGACGTCCTCGTATTCATCGTCTTATTGTTCTACAGCTGTTTTCCCCATAAAAAAGGACAGGTCTTCTGCCTGTACGTCATGCTTTATGCGGCGGAACGGTTCTTTCTGGAATTTCTGCGCGGCGACTACGTCAGCCTGACTCTGGGCCTCAAATCGGCCCAGCTGACCAGCGTCGTTGCCTTTGCTGCCGCCTTCATCATCTTCGTGCTTCTCCAGTGGAAAGGCACAACAGACACCAAAGACAGCATCCAAAACTCATAATATGCGCATAGGAAAAGCCGGTCTGCATCCCGCAGCCGGCTTCCTTTTGCATTACTCTATTTCTTTCAGCATCTTTTTCGGATTGTCGCCAGGCCGTACCTTACCGAAGGCTTTGACGATGACTCCGTCTTCGTCAATTAAATAGGTCGAGCGCTCGATACCCATGTACTTACGGCCGTACATGCTCTTTTCCACCCACACGTCGTAAGCCTGAATCACCGTCAGCTCCGGGTCGGACAGCAGCGTAAAGGGCAGGCCGTAGGTTTCCTCAAACTTCTTATGCGATGCCACGCTGTCCTTGCTGACGCCCAGTACGACAGCTCCCTTTTCCTCAAACTGGGGGTACAATTCGGCAAAACCGCAGGCCTGCTTCGTGCATCCCGACGTGTTGTCCTTAGGGTAAAAATACAGCACGACCTTCTTCCCGGCAAAATCGCTCAACGATACCATAGTACCATTCTGATCCGGCAAGGTAAACGCCGGCGCTTTCGTCCCTACTTCTAACATATTCCTGCCTCCTTATGATTGTTTTTAAGATTTTAAAAGCTTTTCCACAGGTTCCAACAATTCCGGATGGCGCAAAATCCAACCCGTTATTTCACAATAGGCATCTCTTTCCTTCTTAAATTGTACGCTGTCATGTTCAACAGGCACCTCATCGCCAGTAACAATTAATTGTTGAGAGACTTGTTCTCTATAATCGCCTATTCTATCTTTTGTCATCCAATGCGTCGGAGTCACAACTCGATCAATCGGTTTAAAAAAAGAGTTCATGAGCGAATAGTATTCAAACCCTTTCGGCGCAATCGCTTCAAAAATAGTCGGCAATATATTCATATGTCCGCCAATCGTATTATTAGCAAACATATCTGGAGTAAATTCTCGATGATACATGGCAAAGGACGTAGCAAATTTTTCCCTTAACGTTTCCGTTGTCCGATTTATAATGCTGCCGTCATAATTATATACGCGATGCGCATGATCGCCCGTTGCAATAATGAGGCTGTCTTCATAGTTTTTCTGCATTTCTTCAATGAAAGAAAACATTGATTTATCCGCATACCAATAAGTTCCCATATTATCCATCGTCGCTTTATTCCGGCGCAGTGATTCCGGCGCATCAGGCATTATTTTGTCAGGATCCCATCCATATTCCTTGATAGGAATCGTATACGGCCCATGATTTGACGTAGTATATACAAAATGAAAGGTAGGCTGGGATATCTTATCAGCTTTAATTCGTCTAGCCGCTTCTTCTAAAAATAAGTGATCATAAACCCCTAGCCATGTCGAAGGAGAACCTTTCGCACAAATATCCGGCCCGCCATGAACTTCATCAAAACCAATAGCCTTTGCAAAATTGCCAATACTAGCCCAAGACAAACGCCCCCCATACCATAAAACAGTATGATATCCTAACTTTTTTAATTGCAACGGCAACGATGTCCTAAGACTATTATGCCAAAATTCATTTGTTTCATTCATTTCTAATTGGCAATCGTAAATACCTGCCATGAGACTCGTAACCGCCGGCTGTGAAACTAACCCAGCTGGTAAAAAGTTATCTACTGTAAAAGTATGCTCATTATTTCTAAACGCTTTTCCTCTATCTGTTATATGTAATACAGAGAAAATTTCGTCCAAGACAGATTGCGTGTAACTTTCTCCAACTACAAAAAAAATGCGTGACGGCTTGGTAATTCGCGGCCCCTGGGCTATTTTCTTAAAAACTTCAAAAGTTAAGCCACTATTTAACATTTCAGGATATACTGGATAAAAAATCTTCTTCGATGTGTCGTCATCATGTGTCAAAACACTTTGCACCGGATGTTTAAAAACAATTTCCAAGGCAATTAAATCGTCGACAACTGCTTTAGCTAAAAAGTCATCTTCTTTGACAATATCCGGGATGGTATCTCTTTCCGGTTTATTACGATGCGATAACGTTCCCCCAAAACGAAAAAAATAAAATAATACGATGCAGCTAATAAAAACCAAAACATTAAAGCCATATTGATAAACAGTTTGTGAAAAAACAGGATATGTAAAACTTGGCAGCGCTAATAATCCTTTGGCAGCAAAAAAACAGAATAACGTATAAGGAATATACCCTAATAAAATAAACACACCGTGATTCTGATTGAAAAAAATATCTAAAAAATTCATTTTATCAGCATTTTTCCCTAACCGTACTAATGTATTAAAAATATCATGAAAATGATAATAAAAAATCATTTTTCCCATAAATGCAGTATATAAGATCACCATATATGCCGTATTTAAAACCAGACGAACCTCATCACTGACAGCATAATAGGAGCTAACAAATGCAGCCGGAATACTGACTACAATCATGGAAATCAAAAAGACATATGCATTGAAATCCATTCCCCACCAAAAGCCAAACTGAAAGCAGCGGATTATCCTTTTTGCGTCGTGGGCCAATCTCTTTTTAGGCCGATACACGCCAATAAATGCCAAACGAAATAAAGCGCATACGACAGGTGCTAAAACTGCTAACTTGATATCTTGCTGAATTCCTAAAAAGAAATACTCAAACATGTTATGCCTCTTTTCACAGATATAGTTACATCCTCTTTTCAAAACAGTATTATAGCACGAACAGAGGCAACTAACAAAACATTAGTTGCCTCTGACATCACATTCTATAATGGTCCTTATACCACGCAGCAAATTTTCCCAATCCCTCTTCAATACTCGTGTTGGGCTTGAAATCAAAATCTTGTTCCAATTCGCTTACGTCAGCGTAGGTCTGGTACACATCGCCGGGCTGCATCGGCAGATACTCTTTTTCCGCCGTCTTGCCAAGAGCCTGTTCCAATACTTCGATAAAATGCATGAGCCGTTCTGGCTTGTTGTTGCCAATATTATATACCTTATATTTGTCGCCGGCTTTATTTTCTTTCGGCGGATTGCACAGCATGTGCTCAATGCCTTCGACGATATCGTCTACATAGGTAAAATCGCGGTACATATCGCCGTGATTGTAAATCTTGATCGGCTCGTTTCGATACATCATGTTGGCAAATTTAAAGTAAGCCATATCGGGCCGGCCATACGGGCCGTATACGGTAAAGAACCGCAGCCCTGTCGCCGGGATGCCGTATAAATGGCTGTACGTATACGCCATGAGTTCGTTCGATTTCTTCGTCGCCGCATATAAGCTGATGGGATGGTCTACGTTGTCCGTCGTCGAAAAGGGCGTTTTTTCCTGATTGCCGTATACGGACGAGCTGGAAGCAAACAGCAGATGCTGCACGGGATACTGACGGCATGCTTCCAATATATTAAAGAAGCCGACGATGTTCGAATCAATATACGCCCGCGGGTTGTCGAGGCTGTACCGCACACCGGCTTGGGCCGCCAAGTTCACAACGATATCGGGCTGAAACGATTTAAACGCAGTGGTTACAGCCTGTTCGTCCGCTAAATCGCCCTTGATAAAGGAAAAATTAGAAAATGCACGTAACACGCCCAACCGGTTTTCTTTCAGCGACACGTCGTAATAGTCGTTCATATTGTCAAATCCCAGTACGACGGCGCCCATTTCCAGCAGCCGCTTCGCCAAATGAAAGCCGATAAACCCGGCGGCTCCCGTAATAAGCACCTTTTTAGTTATGTCAAACGCCTGATATGCAGCCATAATATATTCCTCCATCTAATCGCGGTCAAATAAATCCCGCGTATACACCTTATCCTTCACGTCGGCCAGCTCGTCGGACCAGCGGTTGGTCACGATGACGTCGCACATGTCCTTGAAAGCACGCAAATCCTTGACGACGGGCGAACGGAAAAAGTCATCCGCATCCAACGTCGGCTCATACACGACGACGGGAATCCCCTTCGCTTTGATCCGCTTCATGACGCCTTGAATCGCCGAAGCGCGGAAATTATCGGACGCCGTCTTCATCGTCAGGCGGTACACGCCGACGACGCGGGGGTTTTTAGCGATAATCATATCGGCAATATGATCCTTTCGCGTCCGGTTAGCCGCTACGATGGCGGAAATCAAATTCTGCGGTACGTCGCTGTAATTCGCCAGCAGCTGTTTCGTATCCTTCGGCAGGCAATAACCACCGTAACCAAAAGACGGATTGTTGTAGAAATCGCCGATACGCGGGTCGAGACATACGCCGCGGATAATCTGCTCCGTATGGAGGCCCCGCATTTCGGCATACGAATCAAGCTCATTGAAGTACGCTACGCGCAGGGCCAAATACGTATTGGCAAATAATTTAATCGCCTCGGCTTCCGTAGAACCCGTAAACAACATGGGAATATCTTTCTTTACTGCTCCTTCAGCCAAAAGATTGGCAAATACGCGGGCCCGTTCCGAATCCTCACCGACGACGATGCGCGACGGATGAAGGTTGTCATACAAAGCCTTTCCTTCGCGGAGAAATTCCGGCGAAAACATGATATTATCCGTATGGTACTTCTTTTTAACGCTTTCCGTATATCCCACAGGGACAGTAGATTTGATGACCATCACCGCCTGAGGATTAATGTCCAGCACTTCTTCAATTACCGTCTCTACAGACGATGTATCAAAGAAATTTCTATCCGTATCATAATTTGTCGGCGTAGAAATAATGACAAAATCAGCATCTGCAAAAGCTTCTTTAGCATCTAAAGTCGCCTTAAAATGCAGGTCATCACGCTGTAAAAAAGCAATAATATCTGCATCAACAATAGGCGACCTTCCTTTATTCATCATTGTTACCTTTTCCGGCACAATATCTAATGCAACGACCTCATTATGCTGAGCCAACAAAAGGGCATTGGAAAGGCCAACATATCCAGTCCCGGCAATTGCTATTTTCATACAACCAACTTCCTATCTTTATAATTTATTTTGAATCTTTAGCACGCTATACCAAAATAAGCATTGCAGCCGCTTCATGGTATTTCCTTTTTTATGATACACTTCGGCTAATTTTTTAAAACTATGGTAAAACTCCGGTTTCTTAGGCGGCATGGGATCAGGCATACTCGGCCAAAATGAAATATCTAAATAATGCCGCCATAACTCATCATCCTCATCCAATACAATTTCCCAAGGTTTATCCCTTCCTGAATAGTGAATCAAAATCCCTTGAATAGAAAAATCTTTATTTTTATGATGGAATAAATTAGGTATTGGCTTCATATTTCCTTCAACAACCAAATTCAACAAATCCTGCGTTTGTCCTTTAAACCGATGCGGATCAGCCCCTTGATAGGAAAATACTTGTTCTGTAATTTTCTGCTTCAGCCATTCCTCTATATTAATCCACATAAGCCCATCTGAAAAATATACATTCTGTTTCATCTTGAGAAATGCCACACGATCAGGAGTATCATAGGTTAATGCACCAATAGCCTTATCCCCTAAATCTATATCCAGAAATTGCCGTAAACTACCAACGCAAATCATATCGGAATCTAAATACAAATAATAGTTTGTATAATGACGCAGTATCCACGGCATAACAATACGAATATATGTCACACGTGAAAATCGTTTTACTTTTATATGAAAATCTTGGTAGATACTCATATCCATGACATATAGATAAATATTACATTTATACTTTTCAGCTGTTTTACGCAAATTTTCCTTGTTGGTTTCACTATAACTATCAACAAATACATAAAAATCAAAAGCTAAATCTGGATTTACTTCTAATATAGATGTAATTTCTGCGCCTAACGGGGGAAAAAAGGGATCATTAATGTTAAAACATATATGCATTCTGTCGCGTTTTTCATCTTCATTCATGTATTGAAATTCTTGTTTTTCTTTATATAGCTGAGCTCTTTCAAAGTATTCTGTTGTAAATTGATTTTTCATATAAAAATCTCCCTTTATATACTAATATTTATAAAATTTCAATATGTCTTTGTTTAATTATATACATAAGTGCTAATTTCCTACGTAAACTCAGATACTGGATAATAAAACGATACAAACTTCTTTTTATACTTCTCACCTTATATTTTTCATTCTCATCGCGCAAAAAATGAAACAATTCTCGTGCTAATTTTTGATATAACTGTATAAGCAAAATGTCATTACATAATCCTTCTGATTTTAAATCATGGATAAGTTGTGCAGTACAAATACATATATCAAAGCGTCGCAAATTTTGAGGGGCTTGTCGTCCCATTCGGATTTTCTCGATAATAATATAATGGCTTGCTAGAAAGCATCAGTCGTTTACATCTATATAAATACATGCCCGAAACATAATTGTCTTGAGAATGGCATCTTTCAGGTGAAATTATCCCTTTCACAATTTCTTTTTTATAAATAGCATTCCATACAACTTTGCACAAAAATTCATTAAAGTAAAGGGCAAAAACATCCTCTCCTTGAAACAAGATATCTGCATGACCTTTTTCAGCAGTAATAAGATGATCTCCACTCCTGTCAGCTAAGCCATAAGAAGAAATTGCACAACATCTAGAAATATCTAAATTATATTGAAGAGCCTGCGTTATCAATATTTCATACATATGGACATCTAGCCAATCATCTCCATCAACATACGCAATATATTCTCCTTTGGCCATTTCTGTACCGATATTTCTTGCTCCGCTAAGGCCTTTATTCTTCTGATGTATAACTTTAACACGACTATCCTTTTCAGCATATTCATCGCAGATTTTTCCACTTCCATCGGTAGAGCCGTCATCAACAACTAAAATCTCTAAGTTTTTATATGTCTGCGATATAACTGAATTGAGACACTTATCTAAAAATGGTTCCACATTAAACGCTGGAACAATTACTGATAAAAGCGGCTCCCGCTTCATTCACGATCATCTCATTTCTTTATTATCATTTCCTTGCACTGAAAAAATTGACTTTTCCAATATGTCCAGTTATATACTGAAGCTAATGTAATTCCCCAAAAACCGAAATATAACCGTGCAACAAATTTATTTCTAAGTCCTGCATCCACCAGTCCATGCGCTAATATAGAAATACTTACCCACAACAAAGCTTGTATATATGGATTGGTTATATCTTCCTTCATTTTTTTTATCAAAATAATAATACTGCCAAATACAAAAATACTATATCCTAAGCCCCCTATGACTCCTGTGGTGGAGAAATATTCTGCAAAAGTATTATGCGGCATCGGTAAATCCGGCTCTTTCGCTTCGGGTGAGATATATTTTTCTTTATATTCCTTTTGCCAACGACTATATCCTACACCATAAAGTTTATGATCATTCCACATCTTATAGGATGACTGAACCAATAATACTCGTTCATAGTCATAACCTCTCTGATAGTGCTGCGTCATAACTACAATCAAACCAGTTGCGACAAAACAAAGGATACAACAAGCAAAAAGAATTTTTATTTTTGATACTACATATTTTTTATTAAGTAATATATTTAAGATAATCAATACCGCTGCGCCAAACAAAAATCCTGCAATTCCACCACGAG